>NZ_JCBANC010000020.1:0-100650 GCF_059760815.1 Achromobacter sp. 1012554356
GCCTTCGCGCCGATGATAGTGGACGGACGTCTGTGAAAGTAGGTCATCGTCAGGCTTTTATTGCTCAAAACCCCGCAGGTATCCCCTGCGGGGTTTTGTCTTTAGTGAGAGACCAGACCGGCGCGCTGGAGGTTGATTGTGCGATAGGCACGAACCCTTCCGCGGCAGTGAGCGCCAGGTCCCCATTGCAATACCTTGCAGTACCCAACAGTGCCTAAGCAGCACCTAAGTAAGAGCCAAGATTCGAACGATTGACCCTGGTGTCAATTGCTCAAGCAGCTACGCTTGACGACCATAGCAAGGTGGTACCACTCCTTCCCATCCCGAACAGGACAGTGAAACGCCTTTGCGCCGATGATAGTGGACGGACGTCTGTGAAAGTAGGTCATCGTCAAGCTCTTATTCTCAAAGCCCCACCGGTACCCGGTGGGGCTTTGTCTTTGGGGCGTCATCGGCCTGCAAGCCGCGCCAATGCTGAATGTGCCCAAATAACAACGCCCGTGGGCGGGGTGGCTTTGTGCGGTAAGATTGTTCGAGTCAATTCGTTGGAGCGTTATCGTGAGTGATCCCCAGACCCCCGTGCCCGGTACGACATTGGACCTTCGCACGTTGACCCACGTGGCCTATGGCTTGTACGCCTTGGGCTTTCTGACGAGTGGATTTCTGGGCATTGCCACGATCGCGGCTGTTGTGCTCATGTACCTCAAGCGGTCGGACGCTGCCGGCACCGTCTACGCCGGTCATTTCGACTGGCTTCTGCGTACGTTCTGGTGGGCATTGCTGTGGCTTGCCATCAGCGGGATCGCGACTCTCATCTTCATCGGCTGGATCGGCGTCGCGGCGACCATCGTGTGGGTGCTGTATCGCCTGATACGCGGCTGGTTGTCGTTGCTGGAAGGCTCCGCGCCCACGTCCTACGCCTGAGTTCAGGTAGTACCTTCGAGAAGGCCGGCATCGATGCCGGCCTTTTTGCATGCGGCTCGTGTGCATCCGGAAAGCGTGCGCCGGCGTGGTCCGTTCTTAGTGATCCGTTCTTGCGAGACGTGTGAACGATGGGATTAGACAGGGCGCCGGCGTCGCGTGTTGAACGGATGGCGCGGCGCTAACCTTCGGTCCAGTTTCGTGGGACGCGTAGGACGCATTCAGACGCCGCGTGCGTGCCTATCAGCGTCGAGCCTGATGGAGGGGACGTTGACTTGCGTGAGCATGCCGCGTGTCGGCTTGCGAAGGCGCACCTGTGCTGCCGGTGAGGCGATGGATATCGCTATTGAAATCGAGCGGGGATGTCCACGAACGTGGATATGAGGCACTGCGAGGAGGGGCTTGCGTGGTGGCGTGAAGCTCGCCCGGCCGTAAGCCAGGGCGTCGCGACAATCCAAAGGCAGGGACGTACGCCGTACGCCCTTTGCCTGCTTACTTCAGATGTGCGTTGACCAGTTTGGTCAGTTCGAACATCGTGACCTGATCCTTGCCGAAGATCGGGCGCAGCTTGGCATCGGCGTTGATGTTGCGCTTGTTGCTGGCATCTTGCAGGTTGTGCTTCTTGATGTATTCCCAGATCTTCTTGGTGACCTCGGTACGCGGCACGGCTTCCGAGCCGATGACAGCGGCCAATTCGGCGCTGGGGGTCAGCGGCTTCATGAATGCAGCGTTCGGCTTGCGCGCGGTCGCGGGTTTGGAGGTTGTGGCCATAATGCGGCGCTCCTTCTCTGGCTGTTGGAAAAATTGTCCTGCGGCCGGAGCATAACGTGTCTCTCCAGTAAAGACAAAGGCATTTATCCTCTGTAGCAACTAAAATGCACCGACCGTCCCCTCTCTCACGTCATTCTGTAACGTCCTATGTACGCACGTTCTCCGTTGGAATCGATTCGGCTTTTTCATGACGAATTGACGGCGCTCCGGCGCGATTTGCATGCCCATCCAGAACTTGGTTTTGAAGAGGTCCGAACGTCGGGCATCGTCGCAGGTGCGCTGGAAGCGTTGGGCATCGAAGTGCACCGCGGTATCGGGAAAACCGGCGTGGTGGGCGTGATCCGCGGCAAGCGCTGCGATAGCGGCCGCATGATCGGATTGCGCGCCGACATGGACGCGTTGCCCATGACGGAAGACAACACGTTCGGGCACAAGTCGACCAAGCCGGGACTGATGCACGGCTGCGGTCACGATGGTCACACCGCGGTGCTGATCGGCGCAGCGAAGTACCTGGCGCAGACCCGCAATTTCGACGGCACGGCCGTGTTGATTTTTCAGCCGGCCGAAGAAGGACGCGGGGGTGCGCGCGCCATGCTGGAGGACGGTTTGTTCGACACGTTCCCTTGCGATGCGATCTATGCCTTGCACAACTGGCCGGGCCTCAAGCCTGGCACGATCGGCATCAACCCGGGGCCGATGATGGCTGCGGCCGATCGCTTCGAGATCCTGATCACGGGCCGTGGCGGTCATGGGGCGCATCCCTATCAGACGATCGATCCGGTGACGATCGCCGGCCAAATCATCACTGCGTTGCAGACCATCGTGTCGCGCAACGTGAATCCGCTGGATTCGGCGGTGCTGTCGATCGGTTCGGTGCAGGCCGGACATCCCGGTGCGATGAGCGTGATTCCGCGCGAGGCGCGCATGGTGGGCACGGTGCGGACGTTCCGCAAGTCCGTCCAGGAAATGGTCGAAACGCGCATGCGCGAGCTAGTGAGCGCCATTGCAGGCGCTTTTGGCGGCACCGCTGAAGTCGTGTACGAACGCATTTACCCCGCGACCCTTAACACGCCACAGCATGCCAACCTGGTGGCCGACATCGCGACCGAGATGATCGGCAAGGAAAACGTGGTGCGTGACCTGGTACCCTCGATGGGGTCCGAAGACTTTTCGTTCATGTTGCAAGCCAAGCCGGGCGCCTACTTCCGTCTTGGCCAAGGTGGTGCGGATTCCGGCTGCCTGCTGCACAACCCGCATTTTGATTTCAACGATGCCGTCATTCCCCTTGGCAGCGCAATGTTCTGCGCGCTGGCTGAACGGGGCATGCCGCTGGCAGATTAAGAAGCCTTCCATGTCTACTCAAAGTACGACTCAACTCACCATCACCCGACCCGACGACTGGCATCTTCACTTGCGCGACGGCGCGGCGCTGGAAGCCGTGGTTGCGGATACGGCGCGCCAGTTTGCCCGCGCCATCATCATGCCGAACCTGAAGCCGCCGGTCACGACCACGGAGCAGGCGTTGGCGTATCGCGGCCGCATCCTGGAAGCGCTTGCGAAGACGGGCGTCAATCCGGATTCGTTCACGCCGCTGATGACGCTCTACCTGACCGACAACACGCCGGCTGAAGAAATCGTGCGCGCGCACGAGTCCGGCCAGGTGTATGCGGTCAAGCTGTACCCCGCTGGCGCCACGACCAACTCGGATGCGGGAGTGACCGATCTGCTGGGTAAATGCACGAAGGCGCTGGAAGCGCTGCAGAAGTGCGGTATGCCGTTGCTGGTGCATGGCGAAGTGACGGACGCGTCGATTGACGTGTTCGACCGCGAGGCCATTTTTGTGGAGCGCGTGATGAAGCCGTTGCGGCGCGCATTCCCGGCGCTGAAGGTCGTGTTCGAACACATTACGACGAAGGAAGGCGCGGAGTACGTGCGCGATGCCGAGGGCCCGATTGCCGCGACGATCACGCCGCAGCACATGCTGTACAACCGCAATGCGATCTTCCAGGGCGGCGTGCGTCCCCACTGGTACTGCCTGCCGATCCTGAAGCGCGAGACGCACCGCCTTGCGCTGGTCGAGGCGGCTACCAGCGGCAGTCCGCGATTCTTCCTGGGTACGGACAGCGCGCCGCACGCGCGTGGTTTGAAGGAGCATGCCTGCGGCTGTGCGGGCTGCTACACCGCGTTGCACGCCATGGAGCTGTATGCGACGGCGTTTGAGGCGGTCGGCAAGCTCGACAAGCTGGAGGGATTTGCCAGCTTCCACGGACCGGACTTTTACGGTCTGCCCCGCAACACCGGCACGTTGACGCTGTCGCGCGAGACGTACCTGGTGCCGGAGGAACTGGCGTTCGGCGATACGACGCTGGTTCCGCTGGCGGCCGGCGAGGCGCTCGAGTGGCGCGCGCACGTCTGAAGGCAATCGCGGCTGGCGCCGCATACCAATGAAAATGGGGTGAGCGGCTGTGCCGTTCACCCCATTTGTTTGCCGCCGCGCGGGCTATCTATATATAGCAGTGATGTCAGAGCGTGCCATCGCGGCGCGCTTCCAGGAGTTCCCAACGCGCGAACTTCTTTTCGAGCTCGGCTTCCAGCTTGGCCAGTTCGCCGTTGATGCGCTCGACCTCGGCCGGCGCATCGCGGTAGAGACTGCCATCTGCGAGCTGGCCTGCCAACTCAGCCTGTTTTGCCTCGAGCGCGGCAATCGCGTCGGGCAGACCTTCGAGTTCGCGCAGGTCCCAGGCGTTGATCTTGCCCGCCTTGGCTGGCTTGGTCCGCGCCGCCTTCGCACGCGAGGCGCCGTCTTCGGCCGGCTTCGCTCCCTTGTCAGCGTCGTTCGGCGAGGCGACAGGTGCCGGACGCTGCGCGACCCATTCGTCGTATCCGCCCACGTAATCGCGCCAGTGGCCGTCGCCTTCATAGGCGATGGTCTGCGTCACGACGTTGTTGAGGAAGGCGCGATCGTGGCTGACCAGCAGCACGGTGCCCGCGTATTCCTGCAGCAGCTCTTCCAGCAGTTCGAGCGTTTCGATGTCCAAGTCGTTGGTGGGCTCGTCCAGCACCAGCACGTTGGCCGGGCGGGCAAAGAGCCGAGCCAGCAGCAGACGCGCGCGTTCGCCGCCTGACAGGCTGCGCACCGGCGAGCCGGCGCGCGCAGGCGAGAACAGGAAATCGCCCAGGTATGTCATGACGTGTTTGCGCACGCCGCCGATCTCTACCCATTCGCTTCCCGGGCTGATGATGTCGACCAGCGAAGCGTTTTCGTCGAGCTGCGCGCGCATCTGGTCGAAGTAGGCGACGGCAACGTTGGTGCCCAGGCGCGTCGCGCCGCTGTCAGGCTGCAGTTCACCCAGGATGAGTTTGAGCAGCGTGGTCTTGCCCGCGCCATTGGGTCCGATGATGCCGATGCGGTCGCCGCGAAGCAGGGTGGTGGAATAGTCGTCCACGACGATCTTGTCGCCGAAGCGCTTGCTGACGTGCTCCAGTTCCGCCACGAGTTTGCCGGAACGTTGGCCCTCGGCCAGCGCCAGCGACACATTGCCCACGCGCTCGCGGCGCGCGGCGCGCTCCACGCGCAGGCTTTCCAGGCGGCGCACACGGCCTTCATTGCGGGTGCGGCGGGCTTCCACGCCCTTGCGGATCCAGACTTCTTCCTGCGCCAGGAGCTTGTCGAAACGTGCTTGCTCAAGACGTTCGGACTCGAGCCATTGGGCCTTACGCTCCTGCCATTGCGAAAAGTTGCCCGGAAAGCTGAGCAGGCGTCCGCGATCGAGTTCGACGATGCGGGTGGTGACAGCGTCGAGGAAGCGGCGATCGTGGGTGATGATGACGGCGGCGCCCTTCCAGGTGCGCAACATGTCTTCCAGCCAGGCGATGCCTTCAAAGTCCAGATGGTTGGTGGGTTCGTCGAGCAGCAGCAGATCTGGTTCGTCGATCAGGGCGCGGGCGAGGGCGACGCGCTTGCGCGTGCCGCCAGATAGCCCCGCGATCTGCACGTCGGCGGGCAGACCCAGCTTTTCCAGGACCGCACGTGCGCGGGAGGGGCGTTGCCAGTCTTCGTGGTCGCCGTCCGCATTGCACACGACATCAAAGACCGTGGCGTTGTCGTCGAGTTCGGGTTCCTGTTCGACGGTGGCCACCCGCAGGCTGGAGCTGCGCGAGATCGCGCCGTCATCGGGCTGCGTGCGGCCGTCCAGCAATCTGAGGAGCGAGGACTTCCCTGCGCCGTTGCGGCCAATGAGGCCGATGCGCTCGCCGGCCTGGATGGCGAAGTCGGCATGGTTCAGCAGCGGATGGTGTCCGTACGCGAGCTGAACGTCGGTCAGGGTGATGAGAGTTTCGAGGGCCATGTAGTGTTGGTGTCTGCGGCATCTAAGCGGATCAGCGCGTATTGTCGCAGGAACCCGAGGTACTGTTCGAGCCGGTGCTGGCCGTCCCCGGGGACAGATCGGGCGGCTGTAATAGAATACGGCCTGCAAGGCGGGTTGGACGATCGCGGTGGGCGCGAGCTCATCGAGGAAGGTCCGGACTCCACAGGGCAGGGTAACGGCTAACGGCCGTCCGGTCGTGTCTTCGGGCACGGCTGAGGAATAGGACCACAGAGACGAGACTGCGGCGCGGGCGCGTTTTGCGCGCACTGATACGGCCATCTCCGTATTGCGCCGTCCGGCAACGGGCGTCGGCATCGCAGGGTGAAACGCGGCAACCTCTATCCGGAGCAACATCAAATAGGCATGCGTGCGGCCTCACGGCCGTGAAGGGCGGCTCCGTCCGAGCATGCGGGTAGATGGCTACAGCGGCTCAGCAATGATCCGCGCAGAGGAATGATCGTCCGCCAGGGCAACCTGGTGTACAGAATCCGGCCTATAGACCCGTCTTGCATTGAATTCCCACGGCGCGCGCGGATCAGGAAGAGGCCGCGCGGCCGTCTGGCGTGCTCCCCGCCAGCGCATTTCCGCTTTCAGGGGCGCCCATCCGGCAGGATGCCTCGCCAATTTGAAGGATCGGGCGGGCCCCAGACGGTAAGTCGCACCGTTAGCCGCTACTTCTGAAGTAGGACATTTAGAGTATGTCGCAACCTCCTGATTTATTAGGGGGTTTTTCTTTTTGCGAATTTACAAGTTGATCTAAGTCCTTGTTGTGATTGAAAAAATTGCAACCGCTCGCTTGACCGCCCCTGTCCCATACCGTAGAGTGGGAAATAGTAGGAAATTGTGCAATTAAGTGGGGTAAAAGTGGTGTTTCAGGGAAGCAGCGCGCTCACGCTGGATGCCAAGGGACGGATCTCCATTCCGACCCGGCATCGTGACGCGCTCATGTCGCAGGCCGAAGGCCGGCTGACCCTGACCCGCCACCCCGACGGCTGCCTGCTGGTGTACCCGCGACCGGAATGGGAAAAGAAGCGCGAGCAGATCGCCGCTTTTCCGATGACGGCCCGCGCGCTGCAGCGGCTGTTGCTGGGCAACGCTCAGGACGTGGAACTGGACGGCTCCGGCCGGGTCCTGATCGCTCCTGAACTGCGCAACGCTTCCGGTATGACGCGCGATGTGATGCTGCTCGGTCTGGGCTCTCACTTCGAGCTGTGGGACGCCGCTACCCTGGCAAGCCGCGAGGCTGAAGACTTGGCCAAGGGTATGCCGGACGTGTTGAACCAGTTTTCGTTCTGAAAGAGTTATGGAATTCGAACATCGGCCCGTCCTCCTGGCGCCGACGGTGGACGCGCTTTTGCTGCCCGGTTTTGGCGGCAAGGGCGCGGCTCGGTCGCAGCCGCAGGATGGGCAGGGTGTGGCTACGCGGATCGAAAGCGGCGTCTTTGTCGACGGCACTTTCGGCCGGGGCGGCCACAGCCGCGAGTTGCTTGGCCGCTTGGGCAAGCAGGCCCGGCTGGTTGTGTTTGACAAGGACCCGCAGGCCATTGCGGTCGCCAACGCGCTGGCGGCCGAAGATGCGCGGGTCACGGTGGTACATGGAGGCTTTGCCACCATGGCCGAAGAATTGGAGCAGCGCGGCATCGGCAAGGTCGATGGCGTGATGCTGGATCTGGGCGTTTCGTCGCCTCAGATCGACGATGCCGAGCGCGGTTTCTCGTTCATGCGAGACGGCCCGCTCGATATGCGGATGGACACCACTCGTGGTCCCACGGTGGCGGATTGGCTGGCGCAAGCCAGTGTGGATGAGATGCGGGAGGTCATAGCGGATTATGGCGAAGAACGGTTTGCTTTTCAGGTTGCAAAGGCGATTGCTGCTCGCCGCGCAACAAGGCCGCTGCGCACCACGCTCGAGCTTGCCGAGTGCGTCGCCAGCGCCGTCCGCACGCGCGAAAAGGGGCAACATCCGGCCACACGCACCTTTCAAGCTTTACGGATTTACATCAATCGGGAACTCGAAGAGCTCGCGCGCACCCTCGCGTCAGCTTTAGACCTGCTTGCCCCGGGGGGGAGGTTGGCGGTGATCAGCTTTCATTCGCTTGAAGACCGCATGGTCAAGCAGTGCATCGCGGCGGCGGCCAGGCCGGCTGCCGCGCATGCACGCCTGCCCCTGCGCGAAAGCGAAATGCCCCAACCCGTGGTGCGGTCCCTCGGCAAGGTCGTGGCCGAGGACGATGAGGTCTCGTCCAACGCCCGCGCCCGTTCCGCCATTCTGCGTGCGGCCGAGCGCACCGAAACGCCGCTGCCTGCCGAAGGCGGCTTTGCGTTTGTGAAGATCGGCTCGCTGCCCGGCAGCGACCTCGTCCCGCCGCCCCGGCGTGGCGGTAAGGGAGGGCGCCGCTGATGGGTCGCGTCAATCTGATCGTTGCGGCTTTGCTGATGCTGTCGGCCATTTCCCTGGTCACCAGCCGGTATCAGTCGCGCCAGCTCTTTGTGGAGCTGGGCCGCGATCAGGCGCATGCGCGCGACCTCGAAACAAACTGGCGACGCCTGCAGCTTGAGCGCGCCGAGCTGGCCCGCAATGCGCGGGTCGACGCCATTGCGCGCGACGGTCTGAAGATGATTCCCATCGTTCCGGACCGCACGCTATATATGAATCAGGCGCCCGTGCCCGCGGCTGCCGGAGGCACGCAATGAAGCGCGTGCCCTTCTTCGACAATCCCGTGCTGCGCGGCAGCTTGCCCACGTGGCGCGCGCGCCTGGTGCTGATCCTGCTGTTTGGCGGATTCACCGTGCTGGCCGGCCGCGCGCTGTTCCTGCAAGGATTGTCGACGGAGTTTTTGCAGCAGCAGGGCGAGCGCCGCTACGAGCGCACGCTGACGCTGGCCGCCACGCGCGGCAAGATCATGGATCGCAATGGCGCGGTGCTGGCATCGAGTGTGCCGGCGCGCGCCATCTGGGCAATTCCGGAAGACGTGAAGCAGGCCACGCCCGCGCAGCTGGACTCGCTGGCCAAGCTGCTGGACACGCCTGCGGGTGATTTGCGCCGCCGTCTCGTGGACGAGGACAAGAACTTCGTCTATCTGAAGCGCCAGGTCTCGATGGACGTGGCCGACAAGATCAAGCAGCTTGGTCTGCCCGGCGTGCACCAGCAGCCTGAAACCCGCCGCTACTACCCCGACGGCGACGTGATGGCCCACGTGGTGGGTTTCAACAGCGTCGAAGACCAAGGCCAGGAAGGCGTCGAGCTGACGTTCAACCAGCAGTTGTCCGGACGCCCGGGAAGCCGCCGGGTCATCAAGGACCGGTTGGGCCGCGTCATCGAAGACGTGCAGGCCGTCACGTTGCCGGTGGACGGCCGCGACCTGCGCCTGTCCATCGACACGCGCCTGCAGTACCTGGTGTTCAAGGAACTGAAGGACGCCATGGACAAGCACCGCGCCAAGGGTGCGACGGCCGTGGTCGTGGACGTGCACACGGGCGAGATCCTGGCGCTGGCCAACGTGCCGACCTTCGATCCGAACAATCGCGAAACCTTCCATGGCGCCAATCTGCGCAATCAGGCGATCACGGATACGTTCGAGCCGGGCTCCATCATGAAGCCCTTTACCGCCGCGCTGGCGCTGGACCTGGGCCGCATCAGCACGTCGACGCAGTTCGAGACGGGCAACGGCCGGTTCACGTATCAGGGCAGCACGATCAGCGACGTGAGCCGCAATGGCACGCTGGACGTGGCGGGTGTGCTGCGCAAGTCCAGCAACATCGGCATGACGATGATCTCCGAGAAGCTGGAATCCCGCGAAATGTGGGACCGCTTCACCGAATTGGGCCTCGGCCAGGCGCCGCAAGTGGGATTCCCCGGCGCCGCACCCGGCCGTCTGCGTCCGTGGGAACGCTGGCGCCTGATTGAAAAGGCCACGATGGCCTATGGCTACGGCCTGTCCGTGTCGCTGCTGCAAGTGGCACGCGCCTATACCGTCTTTGCACGTAACGGGGACATGGTGTCGCTGACCCTGGTCAAGCGCGATAGCGATCCGACCAGCGTGAAGATCTACTCGCAAAAGACGACCGCGCTGGTGCGCGCCATGCTGGAGGCCGCCACCGGTCCCGATGGCACGAAGGCCGCGCAGGTGCAGGGTTACCGCGTAGCGGGCAAGAGCGGCACCGCGCGCAAGATCGTGGACGGCAAGTACAGCACGCAACGGTACCGCAGCTCGTATGTGGGTTTTGCCCCAGTGTCGGATCCCAAGATCGTGGTGGCCGTGTCCATCGACGAACCGACGATCGGCGGTTATTACGGCGGCGCCATTGCCGCGCCAGTGTTCTCCCATATCGTGGGGGGGAGCCTGAGGCTGATGGGGGTGCGGCCCGACGCACCGTTTGAATCCACGATTGTTGCTGGTATCAAGGAGCCAGGCAGATGAGCGCCAACGGCTTCCTCTCTTCCCCTGTCGCCACGGTTGCCGAGACCGTGGCGTGGTTGCATGAGCGCGTGTCGTTGACCGCGCATCTCAAACTGGACTCGCGCGACATCGAGCCGGGCGACGTGTTCGTCGCGTGCCCGGGACTGTCGAGCGATGGCCGTCTCTATATAGATAAGGCGTTGGCGCTGGGCGCCAGCGCGGTGCTGTTCGACGCGCCCGCCACCGATGCCGTGCAAGCCGCGTCGGCCGGCACGCCGATGCTTGCCGTGACGGGCCTGCGCTCGCTGCTGGGCGAACTGGGCGACACCTGGTATGGCAGGCCGTCGGCCGCGCTGGCCGTGGTTGCCGTGACCGGCACCAATGGCAAGACTTCTTCGGTGCAATGGATTGCCCATGCGCTGAGCCGCAACGACAAGGCTTGCGGCACCATCGGCACGCTGGGCGCCGTGCTGCCCGACGGTCAGACGCTGGGCGGCAGCCTGACGACGCCGGACGTGCTGACCGTGCACCGCACGCTGGCCGCGATGCGCGACGCCGGCGCGAAGGCCGTGGCCATGGAGGCCTCGTCGATCGGTATCGAGCAAGGCCGCATGGATGGCGTGCGCGTGGCGCTGGCCGCTTTCACGAATTTGACGCGCGACCATCTGGACTATCACGTCACGATGGAACGCTACGAAGCGGCCAAGGCGCGCCTCTTCCGCTGGCCCGGCCTGAGCGCCGCGGTGATCAATGCCGACGATGAGGCGGGGCGCCGGATGCTGGCCAGCCTGCCGGACGGCGTGACGCCAATGGGTTACAGCCTGAGCGACGATCCCGCGATCCCCGCCGCGATGCGCGCGCGCGACCTGCAGGCCACGTCGCAGGGGCAGATCTTCACGCTGGTGTCGCCGCATGGCGAAGCCCAGATCGTGACGCGTCTGCTGGGAGCGCATAACGTTTCGAACCTGCTGCTGGTGGCGGGCGTGCTGTACAAGCTGGGCCTGCCGTTCGCGCAGATTGCGCGCGAACTGGCGGCGACGGATCCTGTCGATGGCCGCCTGCAGACCGTTGAACCGGCAGTCAGTTTGCCAGCGCACACGGCGCGCGGTCCGTTGGTGGTCGTGGATTACGCGCATACGCCGGACGCGTTGTCCCGCGCGTTGCTGGCGCTGCGTGCCGTCGCCACGGCGCGTTCCGGCCGCCTCATCTGCCTGTTCGGCTGCGGCGGCGAGCGCGACCCGGGTAAGCGCCCGGTGATGGGCGCGATTGCTGCGGAACTGGCCGACCACGTGGTGGTGTCCAGCGACAACCCGCGTACCGAGTCGCCCGAGGCGATCGTTCAGCAGATCCTGGCCGGCGTTCCCGAAGCGGCGCACGCAGACGTGCAAGTCGACCGCGCGCGCGCCATCCTGCAGACGATCTGGGCGGCCTCGCCGGAAGACGTGGTGCTGCTGGCGGGCAAGGGGCACGAAACCTACCAGGACATCGGCGGCGAAAAGCTGCCTTTCGATGATCGTGAATGGGCGCGTGTGGCGTTGCTGCTGCAGCAGACGCCGGGCGTGTCCACCGATACGCGCCGCATCGGCGAAGGAGAGCTGTTCGTTGCGCTGGTAGGCGAGAATTTCGACGCGCACGATTACCTGGATCAGGCCGCCTCGCGCGGCGCTTGCGCCGCGCTCGTCGCGCACCGTGTTGCCGATGCCGGACTGCCGCAGCTTGTCGTGGGCGATACGCGCGTGGCGCTGACGCGCATCGGCGCTGCCTGGCGCGCCCGGTTTACGTTGCCCGTGGTGGCGGTGGCCGGCAGCAATGGCAAGACGACGACCAAGGAAATGATCTCCGCGATGCTCGCCGAATGGCAGGGCGAAGCAGGGCGCCTGGCCACGGCCGGCAATCTGAACAACGACATCGGCGTGCCGCTGACCTTGCTGCGCCTGCGGGCCGGGCATCGTGCCGCCGTGTTCGAGCTGGGCATGAACCATCCCGGCGAAATCGCGCAGCTTGCCGCCATTGCCGCGCCGACCGTCGCGCTCGTCACCAATGCGCAGCGTGAGCATCAGGAATTCATGCACACCGTCGAGGCGGTCGCGCACGAGAACGGCGCCGCGATTGCCGCGTTGCCGGCCGATGGTGTCGCCGTGTATCCGGGTGACGAACCCTACGCGGCCATCTGGGATGCGCTGGCAGCGCCGCGCCGCGTGCTGCGGTTCGGGTTGCAGCCTGGCCTGGACGTCTACGCGGAACAGATCATTGCGGAAGTGGACGCCACGCGCTGCCGTGTCGTGACGCCGGTCGGCGTTGCCGACCTGATGCTGCCGGTGGCGGGATTGCACAACCTGCGCAACGCGCTGGCCGCCATCGCCAGCGCCATTGCCGCGGGGGCGCCGCTCGAGACCGCGGTGCGTGCGCTGGCCGGATTCAGCCCGGTGGCCGGACGCATGCAGCACAAGCGAATGAGTGACGGAACGTTGCTCATCGATGACACCTACAATGCCAACCCCGATTCGGTTCGCGCGGCCATCGATGTGCTTGCGCGTATCGGCGGCACGCGCGCCCTGGTGCTGGGCGACATGGGCGAAGTCGGGGACAACGGCCCGGCCATGCACGTCGAGGTGGGCAATTACGCGCGCGAGCATGGGCTCGACGCATTCATCACGCTAGGCGAAGCCAGCCGGGCGGCAGCCGCCGCATTCGGTCCTGGCGCGCACGCCTGCGCATCGGTAGACGAAGTCGTTGCCGCCTTGCGCGGCTTGCGCCCGTCCTGCGTATTGGTAAAAGGATCGCGCTTTATGCGCATGGAGCGGGTAGTGACGGCTTTTTCTTTGAATGACGGTACGGCAGCCGCGGGGCAGGGAGAGCAGCATGCTGCTTGAGATCGCCCGCCTGCTTTCCGACGATGTTCGCGCGCTGGGCGTGTTCGAATACATCACCCTGCGCGCCGTGCTGGCGTGCGCGACGGCGCTGGTGATTGGCCTGGTGGCCGGTCCGCGCGTCATCCGCAAGCTGACCGAAATGAAGATCGGCCAGGCTGTGCGCACCTACGGCCCCGAAACGCATCTGGTCAAGACCGGCACGCCGACCATGGGCGGTGTCCTGATTCTGATCTCCATCGCCATCAGCACCTTGCTGTGGGCGGACTGGACCAACCGCTTCGTGTGGGTCGTGCTGCTGGTCACCTTCGGGTTTGGCTGGATCGGCTGGCGCGACGACTACCGCAAGGTGGTCTACCGCGACCCCGAAGGCATGCCGGCGCGGCAAAAATTCTTCTGGCAAGCCACCATCGGCATGGTGGCCGCGGTGTATCTGGCGTTCGCGGTGTCCGCGCCCGCCAACACTGAACTGTGGCCTCTGTTCAAGGCCTGGGTGGGCAGCGGTTTCACGATGGCCTTGCCGACGCGCGCCGACCTGATCGTGCCGTTCTTCAAGACGGTGAGCTATCCGCTGGGCGTGCTCGGTTTCGTGGCGCTGACCTGGGCGGTGATCGTCGGCACCAGCAACGCCGTGAACCTGACCGACGGGCTGGATGGGCTGGCCATCATGCCGACCGTGATGGTCGGCAGCGCGCTGGGCATCTTCGCCTACGTGGTCGGCCGCGTGGACTATTCGAAGTACCTGCTGTTCCCGTACATTCCCGGCGCATCGGAATTGATGGTGCTGTGCGCGGCGATCGGGGGCGCGGGGCTCGCATTTTTATGGTTCAACGCGTATCCGGCGCAAGTGTTCATGGGTGACGTCGGCGCGCTCGCGTTGGGCGGCGCGTTGGGCACGATCGCGGTCATCGTGCGCCAGGAAATCGTGCTGTTCATCATGGGCGGCGTGTTCGTCGTCGAGACCCTGTCGGTGATGATCCAGGTGACCTGGTTCAAGTACACGAAGCGACGTTATGGAACAGGTCGACGCATTTTCCGAATGGCCCCGTTGCATCATCACTTTGAAGTGGGCGGCTGGAAGGAAACCCAGGTGGTCGTGCGTTTCTGGATCATCAGCATGATGCTGGTGCTGATTGGCCTCTCTACGCTGAAGTTGCGATGAACATGATGGAAACCTCCCGCGCTGACGCGCCGCTCGTGCTGATCCTCGGATTGGGCGAGACGGGTGTCGCCGCCGCACGCTGGTGCGCCCGACAGGGCGCCCGCTTGCGCGTGGCCGACACGCGCGCGGAACCGGGAGGCTTGGCCGCGCTGCGCGAAGCGTTGGCGCAAAACGAAGTGGAATACCGCCTGGGCTGCGACGAGTCGTTTGCCACCGATCTGCTGGACGGCGTGTCGCAGGTTGTGCTGAGTCCGGGTCTGGCGCCCACGCAGGCGCCCGCCGCCGATGTGCTGCGCGAGGCCGAGGCCCGCGGCATTGAAGTCGTCGGCGAGATCGAACTGTTTGCCCGCGCGCTGGCGGATCTGGCCGCCGACCGCGAATACCGCCCAAAACTGCTCGCCGTGACCGGCACCAACGGCAAGACCACCGTCACCGCGTTGACCCGGCAACTGGTCGACGCCAGCGGCCTGACGGTGATCGCCGCCGGCAACATCAGCCCCGCGGCGCTGTCCGCGCTGATGGACGCGCTGGACACGGACGCGCTGCCGCAGGTGTGGGTGCTTGAACTGTCCAGCTTCCAGCTTGAAACCACCCGCACGCTGATGGCCGACGCGGCTGTCGTGCTGAACGTGACCCAGGATCACCTGGACTGGCACGGCGGCATGCAGGCCTATGCCGATGCCAAAGGACGCCTTCTGAAGATGGCGCGCGTCGCCATCGTCAATCGCGACGATCCGATGACCGTCGATATGGTGTCGTCGCTCAACGCCATGAACGTGCGCAGCTTTGGCCGCGATGTGCCGGAGCTGGTGGGCGACATGGGTCTTGAATTGGGACAGGGCGTGGCGTGGCTGACGGCCTGCGAGTCCAACGATTTCGACGAGCCCGCGCCGCCCACGCGGCGCAAGAAGGACGCGCCCGAACCGGTGCGCGCCAAGGGCCGCATGAGCCGGCTCATGCCCGTGGACGCACTGCGCATCCGGGGCATCCACAACGCGCTGAACGCGCTGGCTGCATTGCAGCTTGCCCGCTGCCTGGATCTGGGTTGGGGCGCCATGCTGCGCGCATTGCGTGACTACGCGGGCGAGCCGCATCGCGCCGCGTTTGTGCGCACGATCGGTGGCGTCGACTACATCAATGACAGCAAGGGCACCAACGTGGGCGCCACCGTGGCCGCGCTGGAAGGCTTGGGCCAGCCAGTGGTGCTGATCGCAGGCGGCCAGGGCAAAGGCCAGGATTTTTCGCCGTTGATCCCCGTGGTCTCGCGCCACGCGCGCGCGGTGATGCTGATCGGCCTGGATGGCCCGGAAATCGGCCGCGTGCTGGCGCCGACCGGCGTCAAGTGCCTGACTGTCGAGACCCTGCGCGACGCCGTGCGCGGCGCGGCCGAACTGGCGCAGCCAGGCGACGCCGTGCTGCTGTCGCCGGCCTGCGCCAGCCTGGACATGTTCCGCAATTACCCGCATCGCGGGCAGGTGTTCGTGGAAGAGGTCGAAGACCTGGCCCGCGACCGTGGAGAGGTGGCATGAACCGCAACGCCGCCTCCTGGGCAAATTCCGTGACGCGTGGCGCCGAGGCCGCACGATGAGCCTGATCGCCGACCTCACCGCCAGCGTCAATGCCGTACGGCCCGGCCGTACCCGCATGCGCAACTTCGACATGCCGCTCGTGATCGCGGCGTCGACGTTGCTGCTGCTCGGCCTGCTGATGGTGTATTCGGCGTCGATCGCGTTGGCCGACGGTCCGCGCTATGCGTCCTATGGCCGCTATTACTTCGTGATCCGCCACGGTCTCTTTGTAAGCGCGGGCCTGGTTGGGGCCGCCGTGGTGCTGGCGATCCCCATCCGGGTCTGGCAGCGCCTGGCCGTGCCGCTTTTCGTGGTGACGATGGTGTTGCTGGTGGCGGTGCTGATTCCCGGCATCGGCCGCGAAGTCAACGGCGCGCACCGCTGGATCCCGCTGGGTCCGCTGAACTTCCAGCCGTCCGAACTGATGAAGCTTGCCGCCTTGCTGTACGCGGCTGACTACACGGTTCGCAAGCAGGAGCACATGCAGGCCTTTGCCCGCGGCTTCCTGCCGATGGCGTTCGCGCTGGCCGGCGTTGGCATGCTGCTGCTGCTCGAGCCCGACCTGGGCGCGTTCATGGTGATCGTCGCCATCGCCATCGGCATCCTCTTCCTGGGCGGCATCAACGGCAAGTATTTCAGCAGCCTGCTCGCCGTGCTGGTGGGCACGTTCCTGATGCTGATCTGGCTGTCGCCGTGGCGCCGTGCGCGTCTGTTCGCCTACCTGGATCCCTGGAACGAAGACAATGCCTACGGCAGCGCGTATCAGCTTTCGCACTCGCTGATTGCGCTGGGCCGCGGCGAATGGTTCGGCGTGGGCCTGGGCGCCAGCGTCGAAAAACTGCATTACCTGCCCGAGGCGCACACCGACTTCCTGATGGCGGTGGTGGGCGAGGAACTGGGCTTTGCCGGCGTCATGCTGGTGATTTCGCTGTTTGCTCTCATCGTCTATCGCGGTTTTGACATCGGCCGCCAGGCCATCGCCATGGAGCGCACGTTCGCCGGCCTGGTCGCGCACGGCGTGGCCATGTGGTTTGGCGTGCAGTCGTTCATCAACATGGGCGTGTGCCTGGGTTTGCTGCCCACCAAGGGCCTGACGCTGCCGCTGATGAGCTACGGCGGCTCGGGCGTGGTGATGAACCTATGCGCGCTGGCCATGCTGATCCGGGTCGACGTGGAAAACCGCATCATGATGCGCGGAGGACGGGTATGACCGCCGCCCGCACCATCCTGATCATGGCCGGCGGCACCGGCGGCCACATCATGCCGGGTCTCGCCGTGGCCGATGTGCTGCGAGCGCGCGGCTGGCGCGTGCTGTGGCTGGGCAATCCCGACAAGATGGAAGGCCGCCTCGTGCCGCCGCGCGGCATCGAGCTGGTGCCGCTGCACTTCCAGGGCGTGCGCGGCAAGGGCGCGTCCGCGCTGCTCAAGCTGCCGTTCCTGCTGCTGCGCGCGTTCGCCCAAGCGTGGTCGCGGCTGTCCGATGTGCGCCCCGACGTGGTGCTGGGCATGGGCGGCTACGTGGCGTTCCCGGGCGGCGTGATTGCCGCGCTGCGCGGCACGCCGCTGGTCGTGCATGAACAGAATGCCGTCGCTGGCACCGCCAACAAATGCCTGGCGAAGATGTCGCGCCGCGTGCTGAGCGGATTCCCCGGCGTGCTGCCCAAGGGCGAAGCCATGGGCAATCCGGTGCGCGCCGACCTGTGCGCCTTGCCGGACCCCGCCGAACGCTATGCCAGCCGCAGCGGCCCGCTGCGCGTGCTGGTGGTGGGCGGCAGCCTGGGGGCGCAAGCCTTGAATACCACCGTGCCGCAGGCGCTTGCGCGTCTGCCGCTCGGCCACCGGCCGACGGTCGTCCACCAGGCCGGTGAACAACATTTGCCGGCGCTGCAGCAGGCGTACGCCCAGGCGGGAGTACAAGCCGACTGCCGCGCCTTCATCGACGACATGGCGGGCGCCATGGCCGACGCCGATCTGCTGATCTGCCGCGCGGGCGCCATGACGGTGTCCGAAGTGGCGGCCGCCGGCGTCGCGGCGCTGTTCGTGCCGTTCCCCCACGCCATCGACGACCACCAGACCGCCAACGCGCGCTTCCTGAGCGATGCGCAGGCCGCCTGGCTGCAGCCGCAGACCGCCATGACGCCCGAGTGGCTGGCGGACTGGCTGAGCCAGCGCACCCGACAAGAACTCGAGGCTGTCGCCGTCCGGGCCCGCGCGCATGCGCGTCCCGACGCGGCCGCCCATATCGCCGACGTCTGTGAACAAGCAGCGGGGCGTTCATCATGAAACACAGAATTCAACATATCCATTTTGTAGGCATCGGCGGTTCGGGCATGAGCGGCATTGCCGAAGTGCTGCTGAACCTGGGCTACGACATCAGCGGTTCCGACCTGAACGAGTCGGCGGTGACGCGCCGCCTGGCCGCGCTGGGCGTGAAGATCGCGATCGGCCATGCCGCCAGCAACGTCACGGGCGCCAGCGCCATCGTCACGTCCACCGCGGTGGCGGGCGACAACCCCGAAGTGATCGCGGCGCGCTCGGCGCGCATCCCGGTGGTGCCGCGCGCCATCATGCTGGCCGAGCTGATGCGCTTGAAGCGCGGCATCGCCGTGGCCGGCACGCACGGCAAGACCACCACGACCAGCCTGGTCGCCAGCGTGCTGGCGGCGGGCGACCTGGATCCCACGTTCGTGATCGGCGGCCGGCTGAATTCGGCGGGCGCCAATGCGCGACTGGGGCAGGGTGACTACATCGTGGTCGAGGCCGACGAGTCGGACGCCTCGTTCCTGAACCTGCTGCCCGTGATGGCCATCGTGACGAATATCGATGCGGATCACATGGACACTTACGGGCACGACGTGGCGCGGCTCAAGAGCGCGTTCATCGAGTTCACGCAGCGCCTGCCGTTCTATGGCAGCGCCGTGCTGTGCTCGGACGACGCGAACGTGCGCGAGATCATGCCGTTCGTGTCGCGTCCCATCACGACCTACGGCCTGAACGAGGACGCGCAGGTGCGGGCGTATGAAGTGCGGCCGGACGGCACGCGCATGCGCTTTAACGTGCAGCGCACCCACCGTGACACGCTGCTGCCGCCGCTGAACGTCGAACTGAATCTGCCCGGCCTGCACAACGTGCGCAACGCGCTGGCCGCGATTGCCGTGGCGACCGAGCTGGGCGTGTCCGACGCCGCCATCTGCGAGGCGCTGGCTTCCTTCAAGGGCGTGGGCCGCCGCTTCACCCAGACAGGCGAATTCCCGGTGCCGGCCAACCATGGCGGCGGTACCTTCACGGTGATCGACGACTACGGCCACCATCCGGTCGAAATGTCGGCAACGCTGGCCGCGGCGCGCGGCGCTTGGCCCGACCGCCGCATCGTGCTGGCCTTCCAGCCGCACCGCTACACGCGGACGCGCGATTGCTTCGAGGATTTCGTGCGCGTGCTGGGCACCGCCGACGCGGTGCTGTTGACCGAGGTCTACGCCGCGGGCGAGCCCCCGCTGGTCGCGGCCGACGGACGCGCGCTGTCGCGGGCACTGCGCGTGGCCGGCAAGGTCGAGCCGGTGTTTGTGGAAGACGTGGCGGAACTGCCGCAGACCGTTGTGGATTTTGTGCGCGATGGCGACGTCGTCATCGTGATGGGGGCGGGTTCGATCAGCAAGGTCCCGGCCCAGGTGGGAGAGCTGGCATGAGCAAGCAATTCGGCAAGGTGGGTGTGTTGTACGGCGGCCGGTCCGCCGAACGTGAAGTCTCGCTCATGTCCGGCAAGGGCGTGCACGAGGCGCTGACCAGCGCCGGCGTGGACGCGCACCTGTTCGACACCGGCGAGCGCAGTCTTGCCGAGCTGGCTGATCAAGGCTTTGACCGCGTGTTTATCGCGCTGCACGGCCGTTACGGCGAAGACGGCACCCTGCAGGGCGCGCTGGAACTGTTGGGCATCCCTTACACCGGCAGCGGCCCGATGGCCTCGGCACTGGCCATGGACAAGACCATGACCAAGCGCATCTGGCTGCAGCACGGCCTGCCCACGCCTGACTTTGAAGTGCTGGACGCGGATACGGAATTGCGCCTGGTTCCGGACCGCCTGCAGCTGCCGCTAATCATCAAGCCGCCGCATGAGGGCTCGACCGTGGGCATCACCAAGGTCGTCGGCTACTCCGACATGAAGGAAGCCTACGCCGCGGCCGCGCAGTACGACAGCGAGGTCCTGGCCGAACAGTTCATCACCGGACGCGAGCTGACCGTGGCCGTGCTGGGCTCGGGCAAGGCGGCGCGCGCGCTGCCCGTGATCGAGATCGCGGCGCCAGGCGGCAACTACGACTACGAACACAAGTATTTCTCCGACGACACGCAGTATTTCTGCCCGGCCGCCTTGCCCGCGGACGTCGCTGAAGAAGTCGCGCGGATTGCCGTCAAGGCGTATCAGACCCTGGGCTGCGAAGGCTGGGGCCGCGCCGATTTCATCCTCGATGCCGACAACCGGCCCTGGCTGCTTGAAATGAATACTTCGCCCGGCATGACCGGCCACTCCCTGGTGCCCATGGCTGCGAAGGCCGTGGGGATCAGCTATGCAGAATTGTGCGTGGCCATCCTGTCCGAGGCCTCGTGCAAGGTGCACGGCCACGCCCGCAACGCTTGACCTGGATACTCCGTGTGGAACGACGCTCGTACTACCAACCTGATCGCCAACACGCTCGCCGTGCTGGCGGTTGCCGCCATGCTCATCGCGGGCGTGGTGTGGGTAGCGCAGCGTCCGTATTTCACGCTGTCGGCGATCGAGCTGGAATCAATGCCGGACACCGAGCTGCACTACGTGTCGACGGGCGCCGTGCGCTCGGCGATCGCGGGCCGCGTGAAGGGCAACTTCTTCACGGTGGACCTGGACGACGCGCGAGAGATCTTCGAATCGGTGCCGTGGGTCCGGCATGCCACCGTGCGGCGGATCTGGCCGAACGTGCTGCGCGTGCGCATCGAAGAGCAGCAGCCCCTGGCGCTGTGGAACGAAAACCAGATGATCAACACCTGGGGCGAGGCGTTCACGGCCAACACGGGCGAGGTGGACGACGATACGGTGCTGCCGCAGTTCTCCGGACCCGACGGCACGGAGGCGCTGGTCGTGCAGCGCTATGCCGAATTGGCGCGCTGGTTCGCGCCGCTGGACATGCATGTGGAAAAGTTGGAACTGAGCCCGCGTTACGCCTGGCGCGTCGTGCTTTCCAACGGCATGCTGCTGGACCTTGGCCGCGATCCGGGCGCCGATGCGCCGGACCCGCATGGCCTGCCCGGCGCCTTGCCGTTCGCGGCTCGTATTCAACGCTTTGTGCAGGCGTGGCCCACCGTGGCGGGACGCCTGGAAGGGCGTTCCATCACGCAGGCCGACCTGCGATATCCGAATGGTTTCGCCCTGGCGCTGGCCCCGTTGCCCGCGTCGGAAACCAAATCCAAATCCACACCGAAACCTCCCAAGAAACGCTAACGCCATGACCCGTGACATCAAGGACCTTATCGTCGCCCTCGATATCGGCACCAGCAAGGTGGTGGCTGTGGTGGCTGAAATCCTGCCTGAAGGCCGCTTCGAAGTGCTAGGCCTGGGCCAGCACGAATCGCGCGGCATGCGCAAGGGCGTGGTCGTCAATATCGAGACCACTGTGAATTCCATCCAGCGCGCGCTTGAAGAAGCCGAGCTGATGGCAGATTGCAAGATTCGAGACGTCTACACCGGCATCGCCGGCAGCCATATCCGCAGCTTCAATTCCAGCGGCATGGTCGCCGTGAAGGACAAGGAAGTCACCGCCACCGACGTCGCCCGCGTCATCGAGACCGCCAAGGCGGTGAACATCCCGACCGACCAGCAGGTGCTGCACGTGCTGACGCAGGAGTTCATCGTCGACGGCCAGGAAGACATCCGCGAACCCATCGGGATGAGCGGCCTGCGCCTGGAAGTGCGCGTGCACATCGTGACAGGCGCGGTCAGCGCCGCGCAGAACATCGTCAAGTGCGTGCGCCGCTGCGGCCTGGAAGTGCAGGACCTGATCCTGCAGCCGCTCGCCTCCAGCCTGGCCGTGCTGACGGCTGACGAAAAGGAACTGGGCGTCGTTCTCGTCGATATCGGCGGCGGCACGACCGACGTGGCCATCTTCACCGGCGGCGCAATCCGCCACACCGCCGTGCTGCCCATCGCCGGCGATCAGATCACCAACGACATCGCGGCGATGCTGCGCACGCCCACGCCCGATGCCGAAGAAATCAAGCTGCGCTACGGCGTCGCCAAGCAGGTGCTGGCCAGCCCGGAGGAGTCCGTGGAAGTGCCGGGCCTAGGCGACCGCGGCCCCCGCCAGGTCAAGCGCCAGGCGCTGGGCGCGGTGATCGAGCCGCGCGTCGAAGAACTGTTCACGCTGGTGCAACAGGTGGTGCGCGATTCCGGCTACGAGGACCTGCTGGCTTCCGGCGTGGTCCTGACCGGCGGATCCGCGCAGCTGCCCGGCATGATCGAACTGGCCGAGGACGTGTTCCTCAAGCCGGTTCGCGTGGCGGTGCCCGAGTACGAAGGCAGCCTTGCCGACGTGATGCGCAATCCGCGCTTCTCGACGGTGATGGGGCTGCTGCAGGAAGCGCGCATGCAGCGTGTGCGCGGCCGCAAGGTGGCTGCGCAGACGGGCAACTTCAAGAGCCTGCTTGCGCGCATGAAGGAGTGGTTTATGAATTAAAGGGTGCAGGTTGGGGCCTGCTCCTTGGTGCGAACCGCGGCAGTTTTGCGGGGAGCGCCAGAAAGAGGAGGCGTCTCAAACCCGTGGCGGGCCTATGTAGCCGGCGTCGGCTTTGAGGCGATTCACAAAAGATAGGTTGTCGGGGAATTTTTGTGATTTGCAAAATCGGACTTGTGAGGGAGTCATCATGATGAACTTTGAGATGCTTGAGAACAACACCAAAGGGACCGTAATCAAGGTCGTTGGTGTGGGTGGTGCGGGCGGCAATGCCGTGGCGCACATGATTCGCAGCGGTGTGCACGGGGTGGATTTCATCTGCGCCAATACCGATGCGCAAGCGCTGGCGGCAACCAATGCGCCGGTGCAGATCCGCCTGGGCCGGACCGGCCTTGGCGCGGGCGCCAAGCCCGAGCAGGGACGCGCGTCGGCTGAAACCGCGCGTGAGGAAATCCGCGCCGCGCTGAACGGCGCGCACATGGTCTTCATCACCGCGGGCATGGGCGGCGGCACCGGTACCGGTGCAGGTCCGGTCGTGGCCGAAGTGGCGAAGGAACTGGGCATCCTGACCGTGGGCGTGGTCACCAAGCCTTTCACCTTTGAAGGCAACAAGCGCCTGAAGATGGCCGAGGACGGTATCTCGGAACTGGCCAAGCACGTGCATTCGCTCATCGTGGTGCTCAACGAGAACCTCTATGAACTGATGGACGAGGACGCGACGCAGGAAGACTGCTTCCGTTCGGCCGACGACATCCTGCACAACGCGTGCGCGGGTATCGCGGAAATCATCAACGTCGAAGGCAACGTCAACGTCGACTTCGAAGACGTCAAGACGATCATGGGCGAGCAGGGCCAGGCCATGATGGGCACGGCGTCGGCATCGGGCGCGGATCGCGCACGTGTTGCCGCCGAGCACGCCATTGCTTGCCCGCTGCTGGAAGGCGTGGATCTGAACGGCGCGCGTGGCGTGCTGGTCAACATCACCGCCAGCCGCTCGCTGAAGATGCGCGAAACGCGCGAAATCATGGAAACGATCCGCAGCTACGCTTCGGACGACGCGACCGTGATCTTCGGCACCGCCTACGACGAGTCCATGGGCGAAAACCTGCGTGTCACGGTGGTTGCAACCGGCCTTGGCCGCGCGCAAGCCCGTCCGCAATTGGTGCAGACCACCGCTGAAGTGCTGCGCACCGGCACCGACAACATGCCCATGGGCACGATGCCGGCCGGTCAAGGCGGTGATTACCGCAATCTGGACATGCCGTCTGTCATGCGCAATCCGCGCAGCCAGGCGTCGGCCCAGGTGCGCGCGCTGGAAAGCTCGGGGATGGATCATTTCGACATCCCGGCCTTCCTGCGTAAGCAGGCGGACTGAACCTAGAGCCGGTCAACGGCTCTAACTGCACTCCCTCATCTCCGGCTCGCCTGTCCCCACGGGCGAGCCGGAGGCAGAGCGGTCCGTGTTTCCCTTGCACGTTAAATAAGGGACGGAGGTTTCGGTCGGTCTGAGCGCCAGTTTGAATGGCGGCAAGGATCGGACAGCGTTACAATACTTCGGTTACGCCGGCAATCCGTACTTATCTTGCCGGCTTCCGGGTTCAAAATTCCAAGTCTCATGTTCCGACAGCGCAGCATCCAGAATCTCGTCCGCACGACAGGCGTCGGCGTCCACTCAGGACGGCGGGTAGAGCTCACCCTGCGTCCGGCACAGCCCAATACCGGCATCGTCTTTCACCGTGTGGATCTGCCGCAGGTCGTTGACCTGCCCGCGCAAGCCACGGGCGTGGGCGATACCCGCATGGCGTCCGTGCTGCAGCAGGGCAATGTTCGCGTGTCGACCGTGGAGCATCTCATGTCGGCGTTGGCCGGCCTGGGTATCGACAACCTGCACGTCGACCTCACTGCCGAAGAAGTCCCCATCATGGACGGCAGCGCGGCGACGTTTGTGTACCTGTTGCGCTCGGCGGGCATCGTCGAGCAGAACGCGCCCAAGCAATTCATCCGTGTCCTGAAGCCGGTGGAAGTGCGTGAAGGCGAAGGACGCACCGAGAAATGGGCCCGTCTCGAACCCCATGAAGGGTACGCGCTGGCCTTCTCGATCGACTTTCGCCACCCCGCCATCGACTCCACGGCAAATTTTGCCGAAATCGATTTCGCCACGCATTCGTACGTGCGCGAGATCGCGCGGGCACGCACGTTTGGTTTCGTGAATGAAGTCGAGGCCTTGCGGTCGATGGGCCTGGCCCGCGGCGGCAGCCTGGATAACGCCATCGTCATGGACGAGTACCGTGTGCTGAACAGCGACGGGCTGCGTTACGACGATGAATTCGTCAAGCACAAGATCCTGGACGCCATCGGCGACCTGTATCTGCTGGGCAAACCGCTGGTGGCGCGCTATGTGGCGTGCAAGTCAGGCCACGGCCTGAACAACCAGCTCGCCCGCGCGCTGCTCGAGCAGCGCGACGCCTGGGAAATCGTCACGTACGAATCGCAGGCAGAAGCGCCCCAGGCGTTTCGCCACGAATGGAAGCTGGCCTGACGCCAGGCTTTCCGCTGAACCCGCGCAGGGGCCTGACCCCAATCCCGCGCGGGTTTCGGTTTAGATTCCCGCCTGGGTTTCTACTTTGGGACGACGCTGGCCGTCATCCCCTCGCGCGGTAGTCGCAATCCGGTAGCAAACCATCCGGCCATCGGTCTGAAAAGTTGGTTTCGCGACGTTTCCGGACCCCCGAGTTGCCGGACAAAGCCCGGTTGCTCAGCTACTCTTGTGATGCCTCAAGAGCTTGGCGACAGCATCGGCCAACGGACCCGGCCGCAGATTGTCGTGCAGCGTTTCGAACGCGCCCAATGCCTTGTCGTTCAGGGGCTGCGCCTCTTTGGGAGGGCGCGGCTGACGGGCGCCGGGCTTGGGTAACCCGGCTTGTACCTTGATGGCAATTTCGTTAAGGTTCCAGCCCTGGTCCGCCAGTGACCGCGCGATGCGCGGCGCCAACTGACGCATCTTGGCCGCGTGCGCGGCGGTGGGCACCACCAGATGCAGACACAGGTTTTCCAGCTTGGCGACCTGGCACACAGCACCCAGCGGAGCGGGCAACACCGCCGCCACCGCGTACTGAATTTGCAGATGCTTGCGGGCAGTCGCCAATACACCGGCGCCCCGCATGTCATGACCCAGCCATCCCAGGGCGGTATTTTCACCGCGCCGGCTGGTACTGGAACGTTGACGGTATGAAGCGGGTCTATTCATGCCGGCTTTAAAAGAATTAGGAAGCAAACCTTGAAGATCGTGATTATGCACGCCCGGGACGGGCAGGACGGGCATCTCACCCTGGGCGGCGCGCGACTGGCGTTGTTTCTGGGGGGCGCCTTGATTACCGCGGCCATTTTTGGCGCAGCGCTTCAACGATACATCACTCCCATCCTTCCCGCCGTCCACACGATGGGATGGCCGCTTTCCGAGCAGCCTGGGCGCGACGCCGATTTCCTGCGTGAAAACATGAATCTGCTGGCCTCGAAGGTGGGCGCACTGCAGGCCAAGCTGGTCAGCATTGACGGCCTCGGCCAGCGCGTGGCCAAGGTGGCGGGCGTGGCTTATACCGACCCCGAATTGGCTCAGCAGCTTGCGTCGGCGCAGCCTGAGGCGCCGGCTCACCCCGAAGCCACGCAGGTCATGGACGACCTCTTCACCGACCATCCGCCGCCCAGCGCGGCGTCGGCCGAGGCGTTGGGCCGGCAGCTCGACGAGATCCAGGCACGGCTGTCGCAGCAGACCGACAACCTGAAGCTGCTGGATGCGGCGCTCACCAAGCGTTCGGCGGATCAGGCGCGCATGCCGACCGCCATGCCGATCACCGATTACCCCTATCTATCGTCTTCGTATGGCTGGCGCCGCAACCCGGTGACGGGCCGCTCGGCCATGCACGAAGGGCTGGATTTCGCCGCGCCCTCGGGCACGCCGATCCTGGCCGCGTCCGGCGGCGTGGTGCTCGAGGCCAAGTGGGCCCCCGGCTTTGGCAACATGGTCGAAATCGACCACGGCGACGGCCTGATCACCCGCTATGCCCATGCGTCCTCGTTGCTGGTCAAACAGGGCGATCTGGTTGAGCGCGGCCAGCAGGTGGCGCGCGTGGGCAGTTCCGGCCGATCTACCGGGCCGCACCTGCATTTCGAGGTCCGTCTTGCCGGGCAGCCGCTGGATCCGCGCCTCTTTCTGGGGCCCCAGCCTCAGCACGCGCCGCCCACGGTCGCGCAAGCCGCCGCGCCGTGAACCCTTCGCGGGTTGGCCGGTCAAACCGGCCAACAGTGCTACCCTGGTCATAGGTCCAGGCTATTACGCTCCAGGTGCGTTAAACTGGTTCGTTTCCCAGCGGACCCCCGCTCAACCAATAACATCAAGTCACGGGTGACGCTGCCCCAGGCGCTTTCGGGTGTGGTGTGGCTCGTGCGGCCGACATACGCATGGTTTCTCTGCTCAAAAAACTCATAGGTAGCCGCAACGACCGGCTGCTTAAGCAGTATCGCAAGCTGGTAACCCAGATCAATGGGCTCGAACCCAAGATCTCCGCGCTCTCCGACGCGGAACTGGCGGCCAAGACCGACGAATTCCGATCCCGCCACGCCCAGGGCACGTCCCTGGACGATCTGCTTCCCGAAGCGTTCGCCGTTGTGCGCGAAGCCGGCAAGCGGGTGTTCGGCATGCGGCACTTCGACGTGCAGATGCTGGGCGGCATCGCCCTGCATAACGGCAAGATCGCCGAAATGCGCACGGGTGAAGGCAAGACGCTCATGGCGACGCTGCCCGTCTACCTGAACGCCATCGCCGGCAAGGGTGTGCACGTGGTCACGGTGAACGACTACCTGGCCCGCCGCGATGCCGAATGGATGGGGCGCCTGTACCGGTTCCTGGGCATGTCCACGGGCGTGGTGGTGCCGCAGCAGCCGAACGAGGAAAAGAAGGCCGCGTACGCCGCCGACATCACGTACGGCACCAATAACGAATTCGGTTTCGACTACCTGCGCGACAACATGGAATTCCGTGTTGAGGACCGCCGCCAGCGCGTGCTGTTCTACGCCATCGTCGACGAAGTGGACTCGATCCTGATCGACGAGGCCCGCACGCCGCTGATCATCTCCGGCCAGGCCGAAGACCACACCGAACTCTACGTCCGCATGAACGCAGTGCCGCCGCTGCTCACGCGCATGGCGCACGAGCCCAAGCCGCAAGAGCCTGAACCCGAAGGCGATTACTGGGTCGACGAAAAGAGCCAGCAGGTCTACCTGTCGGAAGCCGGTCACGAACACGCCGAAGGCATTCTTGCCCGTCTGGGCATCCTGCCCGAAGGCGAATCGCTCTACGACCCGCGTCACATCGCGCTGATGCACCACCTGATGGTGGCGCTGCGTGCCAACACCCTGTTCTTCCGCGACCAGCAGTACGTCGTGCAGGACGGTGAAGTGGTGATCGTGGACGAATTCACGGGCCGCCTGATGGTGGGCCGCCGCTGGTCCGATGGTCTGCACCAGGCCGTCGAAGCCAAGGAAGGCGTGAAGATCCAGCACGAGAACCAGACGCTGGCGTCGATCACGTTCCAGAACTACTTCCGCATGTACGAAAAGCTGTCCGGCATGACCGGTACGGCCGACACGGAAGCGTACGAATTCCAGGAAATCTACGGGCTCGAAACGGTCATCATCCCGACCAACAAGCCCATGGTCCGCAAGGATCAGAACGACCAGGTCTTCAAGACCGACGGCGAGAAGTACAACGCCATCCTCGAAGACATCCGCGATTGCCACGAGCGCGGCCAGCCCGTGCTGGTCGGCACCACCAGCATCGAGAACTCCGAGCTGCTGTCCGGCCTGCTGAAGAAGGCCAAGCTGCCGCACGAGGTCCTGAACGCCAAGCAGCACGCCCGCGAAGCCGAGATCGTGGCCGAAGCCGGCAAGCCGGGTCACATCACGATCGCCACCAACATGGCCGGTCGCGGTACCGACATCGTGCTGGGCGGCAGCGTCGACAAGCAGGTCGACCTGATCCGCGCCGACGAATCGCTGTCCGAAGCCGAAAAGACGGCGCGCATCGACAAGATCCGCGCTGAATGGAAGCCGCTGAACGACCAGGTCAAGGCCGCGGGCGGCCTGCGCATCATCGGCACCGAGCGCCATGAATCGCGCCGTATCGACAACCAGCTTCGTGGCCGTGCCGGCCGCCAGGGCGATCCGGGCTCGTCCCGCTTCTACCTGTCGCTGGAAGATTCGCTGATGCGCATCTTCGCGGGCGACCGCGTGCGCGCCATCATGGAACGCCTGAAGCTGCCCGAGGGCGAGCCCATCGAGGCCGGCATGGTCACGCGTTCGATCGAGACCGCGCAGCGCAAGGTGGAAGGCCGCAACTTCGACATCCGCAAGCAATTGCTGGAATACGACGACGTCTCCAACGACCAGCGCAAGGTGCTGTACTCGCAGCGCAATGACGTGCTGGAAGCCTCCAGCGTCGGCGCCACCGTGCAGAACCTGCGCGATGCCGCGGTGACCGATCTGTTCAACACGTACGTGCCGCCGGAATCGGTGGAAGAACAGTGGGACATCCCGGCGCTGCAAAAGGCGCTTGAAGCCGACTGGCACCTGCATCTGCCGCTGACGGAGATGCTGGAAAAAGAACCCAACCTGAACGACGAAGAACTGCGCGAACGCGTGGTTGCTGCGGCGCGCGATGCGTACCAGGCCAAGGTCGACCAGGTGGGCGAGGAATCGTGGTCGCAGTTCGAGCGCTCGATCATGCTGCAGGCGATCGACACGCACTGGCGCGAGCACCTGTCCGCGCTGGATTACCTGCGTCAGGGCATCCATCTGCGCGGCTATGCGCAGAAGAATCCCAAGCAGGAATACAAGCGCGAAGCCTTCGAGCTGTTCTCGGGCATGCTGGAACGCGTCCGCGACGACGTGGTGAAGGTGCTGATGACGGTGCGCGTGCAGTCGTCGGAACAGGTCGAGCAGGCCGAAGCCGAAGCGGCGCAGTCGCATGTGCAGAACGTGCAGTATCACCACTCCGACTACGACGAGGCGCTGGCTTCCGATGCGCAGGAGACGGGTGCGCAACCCGCGCGCAACGCACTGCCCAAGGTCGGCCGCAACGATCCGTGCCCGTGCGGCAGCGGCAAGAAGTACAAGCAGTGCCACGGTAAGTTGGTCTGATAAAAGGGGTTAGCCTTCATGCTGCATTCCGTTGGCCGCACTGAATTCGACCACGCCGTCGTCATGGTGCGCGACCGGCTGGATGCGCTGGCGCCCCATTACGAACGGCAGGGTTTTCATCTCAGCGACAAGGCTGTGCACAACCTGGGGTCGTGCAATCGCCTGATCGTGCTGGAAGGCACGTACGTCGAACTGCTGGGCTGGCCGCCGGGCGCGCCGCCCGCGCGCAAGGAAATTGCCGATTCGCCGTTTGGGCTGGAAGCGCTGGTGTTCCGGACCTATGACGCCGAGGCCACCTACAAGCGGCTGCAGGATGCCGGCTTTGCCGTCAATCCCGTGCAAGAACTGACCCGTCCGGCCATGCTGGACGGTCAGGAAGTCCAAGCCCGTTTCCACACCGTGCGCTTTGCCGAGCAGCCCTTGCCTGGCATCCGCATGTATTTCTGCCGGCACCTGACGCCCGAGTGCGTCTGGTCCCCCGATCTGATGGCGCATCCCAATGGCGCCCGCAGCCTGCAACGCATCGACGCGCGCGCGGCGGACGCCCGTGGCGTGGCCGAGCGTCTGGCGCTGGTCGCCGGGGTGACTGCCGAAGCCGCCAACGGCGGGTGGGACGTGCCGTTGGCGAACCTGCGTATTCACGTCCAGCAGGACGACACTGCGCAGACGCCGGTCCTGTCCACGCTGACCCTCGAGAATCGCGACGGCGCGCACTACACGCTGGACACTGGGCTGTAGGCCGTCGCCGTCCAACCGTCCCCCGCGACTAGCCCGCCTCTACAGGCGGGCTTTTTCATGCCTGGCGGTTGCTTCCGGATCTGGGGTTCCGCTCGGGTAGAACGCCACGCGCTTCGGGCAAACCCGGGTTGCTGCTCAAAGTGTATGCACTTTAGTATGCACTTCATTCCGACTGGAACTTTGCCACAGGCGATCCGGTATGACGCTGTCCCAACCCGCAACTCGACCCGCGACCCAATCCACTCCCCGCGCGGCCCGCACCTCGGCCGGGCAGGCGGAGCTGTATGGCGCCGTCAAGGCCATGGCGGTGCGGTTTGAGTTCAAGCCGGGCGAACGCATCAACGAAGTCGAGCTGGCGCGCCGGCTCAATGTAAGCCGCACACCGCTGCGCGAGGTACTGAACCAGTTGATGGTCGAGGGGTTTCTGACGCGCTCGGTCAACCGCGGCTTCATCGCCCGCCTGCTGGACGCCAAGCAGATCCACAGCCTCTACGAATACCGCGCGGTGCTGGAAGCCGGCATCGTGCGCGCGGCTTGCGAGCGCGCCACCGACGAGGAGCTTGCCAGCCTGCGCGCCTTCGTCGAACGTTCGCGCGACGAGCCCGACGACAGCGATGCGGCCCGGCTGCTGGAACTGGACGAAGCCTTTCACCTGGCGCTGGCCCGCTACTCCCGCAACGACGAATTCGTGCGTGCGCTGGAAAGCGTCAACGCGCGCATTCATTTCGTACGCTGGATCGACATGCAGCAAGGGCGCCGCAGCCATACGCAAGGCGAACATCTGCGCATCGTGGACGCGCTGCAAAAGCGCGACATCGAGGCCTTGCCCGGCCTCATCAGCGCGCATATCGGCCGGCGGCTGGACCAGATCACCGATGTCATACGCACGGGTTTCTCAACGATTTACATGCGGGACCAGGCCGAACCCGCCACGGCAGTGCCGGCCAACACCACAACAGCAGGGGAAAACTGATGAATAGAACGATCAAGCGGACGCTGGCGGCGGTATGCACGCTGGCCGCGGCCGGGGGCGCCTTTGTCGCCGCGCCGGCGATGGCCGAGGAACGGCCGCTGATACTCGTCGTGCCGTATCCGCCGGGCGGCAGCACCGACATCCTGGCGCGCATCCTGCAGCCGCGCCTGTCGCAGCAGATGGGCGGCCGCGCGGTGGTCGTCGAGAACCGTCCGGGCGCCGCCAGCCAGATCGCCACGGCGTTCGTCGCGCGGGCCGAGCCGGACGGCAACACGCTGCTGGTCAGCTTCGACAACCACGGCATCAATCCGGCCGTGAAGCCCAAGCTGCCGTACGACACGTTCAAGGACTTTGTCGCCATTGGGCAGACGGTGCGCTTTCCGCTGGTGATCGGCGCAAATCCGAGCGTGCCTGGGGACAACCTGAAGGAGTTCCTGGCGGCGGCCGCCAAGCAGCCGCCCAACAAGTTCAACTATGCGTCCACGGGCGTGGGTTCGCTGAACCACCTGGCGCCGGAAGAGCTCAAGCGGCTGTCCAAGGTCGAGCTGTTGCACGTGCCTTACGGCGGCGGCGGACCGGCCATCCAGGCTGTGGTCGGCGGGCAAGCCAACATGACGTGGCTGAGCTTTGCGGCGCTACGCGGCCAGATTCAGGGCGGCAAGATCAAGCCGCTGGCCGTCGCGGGCGAAAAACGCCTGCCCGAGCTGCCCAACGTGCCGACCGTGGCCGAATCGGGCTTCCCGGGCTTCGTCGCCTATTCGTGGAGCGGCATGTTCGCCCCGAAGGGCACGCCCGAAGCCACCGTCAAGAAGCTGACGGCCGATTTCCAGGCGGTGCTGGCCGATCCCGAGATCAAGAAGAAGGTCACGGAAGCCGGCTTCGAGATCGTGGCTTCCGATGGTCCGGCGCTTGATGCGTACGTGAAGTCGGAATACGACCGCTGGAGCGCCTTCATCAAGAGCAGCAAGATCAATCTGGATAACTGAACGGCGTCGGGCCGGGGCGGCTGACCGCCGCCCCGGCCCGGCTCCCGAATTACGTGGAGATGACATGGAACACATGAACGGCGCCGAAGCGATGGTGCGGATGCTGCAACACAACGGCGTCAAACATATCTTTGGCCTGTGCGGCGACACCACCTTGCCGCTTTATGACGCGCTGTACCGCCTGGATCACGGCATGCAGCACATCCTGACGCGCGACGAGCGCAGCGCGGCCTACATGGCCGACGCCTATGCCCGCGTGACCGGCAAGGTCGGCGTGTGCGAAGGCCCGAGCGGCGGCGGTGCGACCTATCTGCTGCCCGGCCTGGTCGAAGCCAACGAATCGTCGATTCCCGTGCTGGGCATCACGTCGGACGTGGCCGTCGGCTCGCGCGGCAAGTATCCGCTGACCGAACTGGACCAGGAGGCGCTCTACCGCCCGCTGACCAAGTGGAACCGCACGATCGACCGCGCGGACCAGATCCCCGGCATGGTGCGCGCGGCCTTCCGCGCCATGACGACCGGCAAGCCCGGCTCGGCGCACCTGTGCTTTCCCTATGACGTGATGAAGCAGGAAGTGGATGCGTCCGACGTGTGGGCGCAGCCGGAGCACAGCAGCTTCCCGGCCATGCGCTTCGCGCCGGATCCCGCCGACGTGGCGCGCGCCGCGCAACGCCTGGTGGCGGCGCGCTCGCCGGTGATCATCTGCGGCGGCGGTGTCGTCATCGCCGGCGCCTGCGGCGCGCTGCAGGAAGTCGCCGAGGCCCTGAAGGCTGCGGTGTGCGTGACGGTGAGCGGGCAGGGCAGCCTGGCCGACACCCATCCGCTGAACGCGGGCGTGGTCGGGTCGAACGGCGGCGTGATGGCCACGCGCGATGTGGTCGCGGCTGCCGACGTGGTGCTCTTCGTGGGTTGCCGCGCTGGGTCGACCTCGACCGAGCACTGGCGCTTCCCGAACCGCAACGTGCCGATCCTGCACATCGACATCGACCCGATGGTGATCGGCGCCAACTACCTGACCGAAGTGGGTCTGGTGGGCGATGCCAAGCTGGCGCTCGAAGCGTTGTCCGCCGAAGTGCAGGCGCGCATCAAGCACCGGCCCTCCGACGCGGCCGACGGTGCGGTGCTGGCCGGACGCGCCAAGGAAGCGCGCCGCGCGCAGCTTGAGCCGCTGGCCGCCAGCCTGGATGCGCCCATCCGCCCCGAGCGCGTGGTGCAGTCGCTGAACCGCCTGCTGCCTGACGACGCGGTGGTCTGCGCGGACCCGGGCACGCCGTGCCCGTACTTTTCGGCCTATTACGACGTCTCGCGTCCTGGCCGCCACTTCATCACCAACCGCGCCCACGGCGCGCTGGGCTTTTCGATGTCGGCGGCGCTGGGCGCCTGGGTCGGCCGTCCGCAATCGAAGTGCGTGTCGGTGATGGGCGACGGCAGCTTCGGCTTCACGGTGGGCGAGCTGGAAACCATCGTGCGCCACAAGGCGCCGCTGCTGATGGTGGTGTTCTCGAACTCGGTCTATGGCTGGATCAAGGCCAGCCAGAAAGCCGGCTACGACAAGCGCTACTACAGCGTGGACTTCAACCGCACCGACCATGCGCGCATCGCCGAAGCCTATGGCGTGAAGGCGTGGCGCGTCGAGGACCCGTCCAAGCTGGACGCCGCGATCAAGGCCGCCATGGAGCACGATGGCCCCGCGCTGATCGACGTGATCGCGCAGCCGCTGCAGGACACCGCCGCGCCCGTGAGCCAATGGATGGGCTGATGCGGTAACCGCGTCGCGCTGCATAGCCGATGGGGCCCTTCGCGGGGCCCCATTTTTATTGGCCGGACGGATCAGAAAAAAATTCCCTGGCGGCGGGCGCGCTCCTATACTGGACCGCTTCGGCGCGGCGGTCCGCGGAGGTCCGGCGCCATCAACGCGACAGCAGAGAGGGCAGGCATGGACCTGGGGATCAGCGGCAGGAAGGCATTGGTGTTTGGCGGCAGCCGCGGCATGGGGCGCGCCTGCGCCCTGCAGCTTGCGCGCGAGGGCGTGGCGGTGACCATCGCGGCGCGCAACCCGCAGACGCTTGAGCAGGCCGCCGCCGAGATATCGCGCGAAACCGGCATCGGCGTGGGCTGGGTGTCGGCCGACCTGACGCTGCCGCAGGGACGCGACGCGGCCATCGCCGCCTGTCCGCATCCCGACATCCTCATCAACAACGCCGACGGCCCGCTGCCGGGCGACTTCCGCGACTGGTCGCGCGATGAGTGGATCGCCGCGCTCGACGCCATGATGCTGGGACCGATCGACATGATCCGCCGCGTGGTGGACGGCATGGTCGAGCGCCGGTTCGGCCGTATCGTCAATATCGTGTCGCGCAGCGTGAAGGCGCCGCATGCCGAGCTGGGACTGTCCAACGGCGCGCGCTCGGGCCTGATCGGCTTCGTGGGCGGCCTGGCGCGCCAGACGGTGCGGCACAACGTCACCATCAACAATCTGCTGCCCGGCGCTTTCGCCACCGATGCGCAGACCCGGCACATCCAGGGCATGGTGGAGCAGGGCGGCAAGACGTTCGAGCAGCTGTGGGACGAACGGGCGCGCAGCAATCCCGCCGGCCGGTATGGCCAGCCCGAGGAACTGGGTGCGCTGTGCGCGTATGTCTGCTCGGCGCACTCGGGTTACATGACGGGGCAGAGCCTGCTGATCGACGGCGGCGGCTACCCCGGGACCTATTGATGGCGTCAAGACATCCCATGGACCAGACGGACCTGAAGATACTCGCGCTGCTGCAAAAGGACGCGACCTGCTCGGTCGCGGAAGTGGCCGAACAGGTGAACCTTTCCGTGACGCCGTGCTGGCGCCGGATCCAGAAGCTCAAGGACGACGGCGTCATCGCGCGCAACGCCATCCTGCTTGATCCCCGCGCGCTGGGCCTGAACCTGACGGTGTTCGTGTCCATCCGCACCAGCCAGCACAACGAGAAATGGACGCAAAGCCTGATCAATGCCGTGATGGCCTTGCCCAACGTGGTCGAGTTCCATCGCATGGCGGGCGACGTGGACTACCTGCTGAAGGTGGTGGTCGAGGACATGGCAGCCTATGACCGCTTCTATCGCCGGCTGATCGGCGCGGTGGACCTGCTGGACGTCAGCGCCAGCTTCTCGATGGAAGTCATCAAAAGCACCACGGAATTGCCGCTGGGCGCGGTGTAGCCGCGGGACGCGCAAATTTTTTCCTGAGTCCCCCTCCGCCGCGGATGCAAATTTCTTTCTGCGTGTTGCGCGGGCCCAATCTGGCAATGCTTTTGCGCGGGGCGCGGCGTAGGATATCGCTCACTCCAGTCTTGGAGTGAATTGGGATATCAGAGGACCCTATGTCGTTGGCAGTGCCCGCCGGCTGCGCCGGATTGCAAGAATCGCGGCAAGCAGCATCGGTGGATGACCTCCTGGCCGGCTGGAACGGCGCCGACGACCTGTGGGTGTTCGCCTACGGTTCCCTGATCTGGCATCCCGGCTTTGCCTGGCGCGAGCGGCGCCTGGCCACCGTGCGGGGCTATCACCGGTCGCTGTGCCTGTGGTCGCATGACCACCGCGGGTCGCCCGACAATCCCGGCCTGGTGTTCGGACTGGATCGCGGCGGCTGTTGCCGCGGCGTGGCTTTCCAGATCGCGGCCAGCGACGTGCCGCAAGTCTTTGAAGCCTTATGGCGCCGGGAGATGGTCACGGGTGCCTACCGTCCGCGCTGGCTGACCTGCCACACCGACGCCGCGCCGGTGCGCGGACTGGTATTCCTGTTGAATCGCACCTGCCGCGAGTACGCGGCCGATCTCTGCGACGACCGCCTGCTGACGTCCGTGCGCAATGCGGTCGGGCATTCCGGACCTTGCCTGGACTACGTGGTGGAAACGGCGCGCGCGCTGCGTGCGCATGGCATCGACGACTGGCGGCTGGGCGATCTGGTGCGCAAGCTGGGACACGCGTTCTGACGCGTGTCAGAAATGCCAGCGGCCGAACATGAACAGCACGTTTCCCGCGCCGCTTGAGCCCGGGATGTACGTCGCGTAAAGCATGGCGTCCTTGTAGCCCGCGCTGACCAGCGGCAGGATGCCGGGAAACGGCACGTAGCTCATGATGTCGTGGCGCGCGGTGAGGAATACCGTGTAGCCCGCGCCGAGCCGGAAGTTGTCGCTGACCTGGCCGATCTTCAGAAAGCCATAGCCGGCGATGGGCTGCACCTTGGAGTGCGAGTCCAGAAACGCCATGGCGTACAGGCCCTGCCAGTCGCCGTCCTCGTCGTAGATGCTGCGCCCGTAGCCGCCGCCCCAGGCAAGTTCGCGGAAGCTGTCGATCTTGTCGGCGCTGTATTTGGCGCGGTTGTGCCAGGCCCACCCGCTGACATACAGGTCGTTGCCGCCATCGGTCCAGATCTGGTCGATGCGGTTGCACGCCGACTGCGCCCACGAGGGCATGCCGTCGCAGGCGTGGGCGGAAACGGTGAAAACGGACAACAGCAGGCAAAGCAGCGCGGCGCGGATTCTGGCGGTCATTGCGGCCCCAGGTAAGGATGACAGATCCGTTACTGTAACGGAGTGGGTGTCATCTTCCCTGTCAGCGGGCTGTCACCTGCGGGGCGGCACGGGCTGATTCAGCCCGATGCGGTGTTGGGATGTGGCGGGGGCGCTACAGCAGAAAGATCGTGGCCAGGCCCAGGAAGATGAAGAAGCCAAGCGAATCGGTGGCGAACGTGAGCAGCACCGACGAACCCATCGCCGGATCCTTGCCGAAGCGTGCGCGCACCATGGGCACCAGCACGCCGACCGAGGCGCCGACCAGCATGTTGCAGACCATGGCGGCCATCATCACCAGTGCGATGGACAGCGAACGCGAGATCACCCATGCGAACAGGGCGGCCACGAGGCTGCCGCACAGACCCACCAGCAAGGTCACGAACAGCTCGCGCTTGACGAGTTGCCACAGGTTGCGACCGGTGATCCGGCCCATGGCCAGCGCCCGGATGATGAGCGTCATGGTCTGGTTGCCGGAGTTGCCGCCGATGCCGGCCACGATCGACATCAGGAACGCCAGGATGACGATTTGGCTGACCGTACCCTCGAACTGCGATGCCACGAACGAGGCCGTGGCGGCGGTACAGAGGTTGAACAGCAGCCACGGCGCGCGGTTGCGCAGCGCGGTGCTGACCGGCGCAAAGATGTCTTCTTCCTGCAGACCGGCGCGCGACAGCGCCTGCTCTTGCGAGTCTTCGCGCATCACGTCCACGACGTCGGCGATGGTGACGCGGCCGATCAGCCGGCCCTGGTCGTCCATCACGGGGGCGGAAACCAGGTCGTAACGCTCGAAGGCGCCGGCGGCGTCCGCGTCGGAGTCCAGCGGGTTCAGCGTCAGGAAGTCGGAATTCATGACCGCCCGAACTTCGGTTTCGGGCTCGCTGACCAACAGGCGCGACAAGGGCAGGATGCCCTGCAGCTTGTCCTGGCGGTCCACGACGAAGATCTGGTCGGTGTGGTCGGGCAGTTCGTGCAGCCGACGCAGGTAGCGCAGCACGACCTCGAGCGTGACGTCCTCGCGCACGCGCACCATCTCGAAGTCCATGATGGCGCCCACGCTGTCTTCCGGGTAGCCCATGGCTTCCAGGAGCTGCGCGCGCTCTTCTTCGGTCAGGCCCTTTTGCACTTCGGCCACCACGTCGGGCGGCAGGTCGGGCGCCAGGTCGGCGAGCTCGTCCGCGTCCATGCTTTCGGTCGCGGCGACGAGATCCTTCCGGTCCATCGCTTCGATCAGCGATTCGCGGACCCAGTCTTCGACTTCGAGCAGAACGTCCGCGTCGTGCTCAGGGCTGACCAGCTTCCAGATCGCCTGGCGCTCGTCCTTGGGCAGCGATTCAAGAATAAAAGCGATGTCGGCCGGATGCAGGTTGTCGACAAGCGTCTTGAGCTCGGCCTCGTGTTGGCGATGCACCAGGTCTTCGACCAGTGGGGCCTTGGCGTCGCCTTCTTCCTGGCGGTGAACCAGGCTTTCGACGAGCTGCTGGCGCCGCAGGCGCTCCTGGACCTCCGCGAGAGCGGTCTGGGCGTCTTCCGGGTCGAGGCGGCGGGGCGTCGCGGGCGGTTTCTGCGCGGCGGCGGACTGCGTCATGCGTTACGGCTCAAAGTGTGGGAAGAGGGCGGCTGCGCCGCGCTTCGTCGGTGGCGACATACGTCAGCGTGGCCTCGGTGACCTTGACGACTTCGGCGTCCAGCCGCTGGCGTTCCGCGTAGACCTCGACGGAGACCGTGATGGACGTGATGCCGGTCTTGACGATGGCGGCGTAGAAGCTGAGCAGGTCGCCCACGAACACGGGCTCTTTGAACTGGAAGGCATTGACCGCCACGGTCGCCACGCGGCCGGCGGCACGGCGGGCGGCGGGGATGGACCCGGCGATGTCGACCTGAGCCATGATCCAGCCGCCAAAAACGTCCCCGTGGATGTTCGCATCGGCCGGCATCGGCATGACGCGCAACACCGCGTCGCGATGGGCAGGCAGAGTCGTAAACGGGGTTTTGGTGCTGGAGGTCATGCGGCCGACTCCAATGCTAGAGAACCAGCCGATTATGCAGGAAAAACGAGACGGCGGCGTGCGCGTTGGCGCCCGCCGCCCCGCGCAGCGCGGCGATCAGGTCGCCAGCTTGACGATCCCGTAGCCGCCAGCCAACAGCCAGACGTAAAGGATGAACCCCAGGGCCATCACGCGCGGGCCGGCCTTGCGGATCTGGGCGAAGCGCGTTTCGATGCCCAGCGCGGTCATGGCCATGGTCAGGGCAAAGACGTCGAGCCGGCGGATGGCCGCGACGATATCGGCGGGAATGATGTCGAGCGAATTGATGATGGCCAGCACCAGGAACCCGACGGCGAACCAGGGAATCGGAAGCTTGGCGCTCTTGCCCTGGCCGTCCGCATGGGAGGCGGCGCTGCGCAGGTACATGCCAAGCACCAGCAGCACGGGCACCAGCAGCGCCACGCGGGTCATCTTGACGATGGTGGCGACCTCGGTGGTGGCGGGGTCGATGTTGCTGGCGGCGCCCACGACCTGCGCCACTTCGTGAACCGTGCCGCCGATGTAGATGCCGAGCGCCTGCGTATCGAAGTTCAGCCAGCCGGCGTGATAGAAGACCGGATACAGGAACATGGACAGGGTGCCGAACAGCACCACGGTCGCCACGGCCACGGCGCTCTTGTGGGGGGCGGCGCGCAGCGTGGGTTCGAACGCCAGCACCGCCGCGGCGCCGCAGATGGCGCTGCCCGCGGCGGTCAGCATGGCGGTGTCGCGGTCCAGCCCCAGCAACCGCTGGCCGACCACGGTGCCGATCAGCAGCGTGCCCACCACCACGGCCACCGACACGGCCAGCCCCGGCATGCCGACGGCGGCAATCTGCTGGATGCTGATGTTCAGGCCGTAGAAGGCGACCGCGATGCGCAGCAGGCGGCGGGCGGTGAAGTTGACGCCGACGCCCCAGTCCGCGGGCATGGTGCCGCGCAGGAAGTTGCCGTACAGCATGCCGCAGACGATGCCCACGACCAGCGGCGAAAAGCCGAGCTGGCGGATGAAGGGCAGATCGGCCAGTTGCATCACCGCGCCGGCCATCAGGCCCACGAACAGCACGCCGTTGAGCTTGTCGCGCCACGGGGTGGCCGAGGCGGCCGGGGTTGCGGCGGCCGGCGCTGCGGCAGATGGGGCGGCCGGGCTGGCGGGGAGGGGGACGGCGGTTGTGGTGGAAGTGTTCATTACTGGCCCTTTGGGCATAACTACATAACTAGACGAAATATTAGATCCGGCCGTATTATTTGAAAAATCTTCAATCTAAATAATGAATATCAGTAATTCTGATATCAGCCCTATGACGCCGGATCAATTGCTCACGTTTGCCGCAGTCGCCGATACCGGCAACATCAGCCGCACGGCCCAGTCGCTGCACCTGTCGCAACCGGCGGTGTCGGGCCAGCTACGCGCCTTGCAGGAATGGTTTGGCGAGCCGCTGTACCGGCGCAGCGGCCATGGCATTGCGCTGACCGAGGCCGGCGAGCGCCTGGCGGAGCAGGCGCGGCAGCTGCGCCAGGTGTACCGGCAGGCGCAGGCAGTTCGCGAATCCTGGCGCGGCCTGGAAACCGGCGCGCTGCGGCTGGGCGCCAGCACCACGCCGGCCAGCTATCTGCTGCCCCGCCTGGTGGCGGATTTCCGTCACGCGTTTCCGGCCGTCAGCCTGCATCTGTCCGATGGCAACACGCGCGAGATCGTGGATCGCCTGCCGGCGCTGGACCTGGCGTTCATCGAAGGCGATGTGCCCGCCGGGCTGCCCGCCGATACGGCGGTGCACGCGTGGCGGCAGGACGAAGTGGTGGCGATCGTGCGGGCGGATCACGCCCTGGCGGACAAGGGCGCCGTGACGCTACGGGATCTGGCGGAGTCGCCGCTGGTGATGCGTGAACCCGGTTCCGGCGTACGCCGGCTGGTCGAAAGGGCGTTCAGCGATGGCGGTCTGGCGCCGTCGGTTGGTCTTGAACTGGCGGGGGTGGAAGGGGTAAAGCAGGCGGTGCGGGCGGGATTGGGCGTGGGCTTCGTGTCCGTGATGTCGATGCGTCACGAAGACGGGGCGCTGGCAGCCCTGCGCCTGCTGCCCCGGCCGCTTACGCGCACGCTGAGCATCCTGGTGCCGCACGCCGACGCCGCTGCCCGCGCCGCCGAGCGCTTTCTGGCGATGTGCCTGGCGGTCGGCGGGCAGGACGTTGGGTAAATGCGCGGCCAGGCCGTTCAGGCCTTGGCCAGCCTCTTGAGCGCGAGTTGCACCCAATAGGTGCCGCCCAGCGGCAGCAGATCGTCGTTGAAGTCGTAGCTGCCGTTGTGCAGCATGCACGGGCCTAGTCCGTGGCCGCTGTCGCGGTGCTCGCCGGTGCCGTTGCCGATCCACACGTAACAGCCCGGCAGTTCCTGCAGCATGAAGGCGAAGTCTTCCGCGCCCATGGTCGGCTGCACGTTGGCGTTGACGTTGTCCTCGCCGACGATGTCGCGCAGCACGTCGGCGCAGAACGCGGCTTCGTCGGCGTGGTTGATGGTGGGCGGATAGTTGCGCTGGAACGTGAATTCGACTTCGCAGTCCATCGCCGCGCTGGTGTGGCGGGCGATCTCTTCCATACGGCGTTCGATCAGGTCCAGCACGTCCAGCGTGAATGTGCGCACCGTGCCGCGCAATTCGGCATGGTTGGGCACGACGTTGTCGGCGCTGCCGGCATGGATCTGCGTGATGCTGAGCACGGCCGCGTCAAGCGGATTGCGGTTGCGCGTGACGATGGTCTGCAGCGATTGCGCCATCTGCACCGCCGCCATGACCGGGTCAATGCCCAGGTGGGGCATGCCGGCGTGCGTGCCCTTGCCCTTGATGACGATCGAGAATTCGTTGCTGGAGGCCATGATGGGGCCCGGCGTCAGACCGAACTGGCCGGGCTTCATGCCGGGCCAGTTGTGCATGCCGAACACCGCTTCCATCGGGAATTGCGTGAAGAGGCCGTCGTCGATCATGCGCTTGGCGCCGCCGCCGCCTTCTTCGGCAGGCTGGAAGATCACATAGACCGTGCCCGCGAAATCGCGGTTCGCGGCCAGGTATTGGGACGCGGCCAGCAGCATGGCGGTGTGGCCGTCGTGGCCGCAGGCGTGCATCTTGCCTTCGTTCTGGCTGGCATGCGCGAAGGTGTTGACCTCCTGCATGGGTAGCGCGTCCATGTCGGCGCGCAGGCCCACGGCGCGATCGCCGGGCTGGTTGCCGCGGATGATGCCGACGACGCCCGTGCCGCCCAATCCGCGATGGATCTCGATGCCCCATTCCTCGAGCTTGGCCGCGACCACGTCGGCGGTGCGGAACTCTTCGAAGGCCAGTTCGGGATGCGCGTGGATGTCGCGTCGGATCTTGGAAATATCCTGGTGCCAGGCAACGATGGGTTCAAGGAGTTTCATGTGCGAACTCGCGCGGAATATGGGGAACGCACAAAGGGTATCATCATTCAAAAATCAATTTAATGGAGACAAATACCATGACGCGTCCGTGGCTTGCTCAGTATCCCCAAGGCGTTCCTGCGGAGATCTCCACCGAGGATTATTCCTCGCTCACCGACTTGCTGGACCGGGCCTGCAAGCGTTACGCGCCGCGCATCGCCTGCACGGCGATGGGCAGCAACATCACGTATGCGCAGCTCGACGGGCAGGCGCGCGCGTTCGCGGCATGGCTGCAAGGCCTGAACCTCGAAAAGGGCGCGCGCGTGGCGCTGATGATGCCCAACGTGCCGGCGTATCTGGTGTGCATGCTGGGATCGCTGCGCGCGGGCATGACCGTGGTGAACGTCAATCCCCTCTACACCGCCGAAGAGCTGCAGCGCCAATTGCTGGACAGCGGCGCGTCCGTCATCGTCATCCTGGAAAACTTCGCGCATACCTTGCAGCAGGTCTCCAATCGCGGCGATCTCAAGCACATTGTCGTGACCGGCCCGGGCGATCTGCTCGGCGGCCTGAAGGCGCCGCTGGTCAACCTGGCCGCGCGCTATATCAAGAAGATCGTGCCCGCCTGGCACATCGACGGCGCGCATGCGCTGCCCAAGCTGCTGCGCGATGGCGCGCACATGCCCTTCAATCCGCCATCCATTTCGATGGACGACGTGGCGGTGCTGCAGTACACGGGCGGCACCACGGGTGTGCCCAAGGGTGCGATGCTGTCGCACCGTAATCTGGTGGCCAACGTGCTGCAGACCGAAGCGGTGGCGCAGCCGGTCGTGCATGACCTGGCGGACCAGCAACTCACCATCATCAGCGCGCTGCCGCTGTACCACGTGTTCGCCATGACGGTCTGCGGCCTGTATGCCGTGCATGCCGGCATGCGCAACGTGCTCATCATCAATCCGCGCGACCAGCCTTCGCTGATCAATGCATGGCGCAAGACGCCGGTGAATCTGTTCCCGGGCGTCAATACGCTGTTCAACGCGTTGGCGCATAACGAAGACTTTGCGAAGCTGGATTTTTCCGGCCTGCGGCTGACGCTGGGCGGCGGGATGGCCGTGCAGCAGCAGGTGGCCGAACGCTGGCTGAAGATCACCGGCCGGCCCCTGATCGAAGGCTATGGCCTGTCCGAGACGTCGCCGGTGGCAACGGTCAATCCCACCAATGCGACGGCGTATTCCGGGTCCATCGGGCTGCCGTTGCCGTCGACGGACGTGGCAATTTTGGACGATGCCGGCAACGAGGTGCCGCTCGGCGAACGCGGCGAAGTCGGCATCCGCGGGCCGCAGGTCATGCTGGGGTATTGGCGCAAGCCCGACGAGACGCGCGATTCGATGACTGCCGACGGCTACTTCCGTACCGGCGACATCGGCATCATGGACGAGCAGGGGTACACGCGCATCGTGGACCGCAAGAAGGACATGATCGCGGTGTCCGGATTCAAGGTCTATCCGAACGAAGTTGAGGCGGCGGTTGCGCAGCATCCCGGCGTGCTCGAGTGCGCGGCGATCGGGGTGCCGGACGAACATTCCGGCGAAGCAGTCAAGGTGTTCGTCGTAAAGAAGGATCCGGCGTTGACCGAAGAACAGGTGCAGCAGTGGTGCAAGGACAAGCTGACGGGCTACAAGCGCCCGCGTTTCGTGGAGTTCCGAGACGAACTGCCCAAGAGCAACGTGGGCAAGATCCTGCGCCGCCAGCTGCGGCCTGACGCGCAGGCCGCGGCGGTATCCGCGAAGACGTCCGCGTAATGTGCCAGAGGCCGCGCAAGGCGGCCTCTGGTGTTCAGGCCGCCACTTGGCTGCCTGCGGCTTGCGATTTACCCCTGCTTGTCCAGGTGCGGGGCGATCATTTCATGCAGCGCGCGTTCGATGGCGGGATTGCCCGCCACGACGCGCCCGCCGATCGGCCAGGGGTCCTGCTTGTGCATGTCGGAGCACACGCCGCCCGCTTCGCGCAGAATCAGCGTGCCCGCAGCCACATCCCAGGGCGCGAGGCCCATTTCCCAATAGCCGTCGTATCGGCCGCAGGCGGTCCAGGCCAGGTCCAGCGCGGCGGCGCCCATGCGGCGCACCCCGCGTGACCGGTTGATGGCGTCATGCAGCATCGGCATGTATTGCGCGGCAAATGAGAAGTCGCGGAACGGAAAGCCCGTGGCCAGCACGGCGTCTTCGATCGTCTGCGTGCGCGAGCACGTGATCCGCCGGCCATTCAGCCACGCACCCACGCCGTACACGCCGGTGAACAGCTCTTCGCGGCAGGGGTCGTAGACCACACCGATGACCGGCGTGTCTTCCGCCAGGGCCTCGTTGGCGGACATCGACGTGCCCGCGTGCGCGATCAGGGCGATCGACACGGCGTAATGCGGGATGTCGTGCAGGAAGTTGGTGGTGCCGTCGAGCGGGTCGATGTACCAGGTGGCCGCGCCTTGGGCCTTGCCGCCCGTTTCTTCGGCGACGATGCCGAACTTGGGCGTGCGCGCCTTCAGTTCCTGGATGATCGCGGCCTCCGCCTCGCGGTCCGCCTGAGATACGAGATCGTTGCGGGCCTTGCGATCTATCACGAGATCGGCGCGGTGGTGCGCGTAGGATTGCAGGATGGCTGCGCCGGCATGGGCGGCCGTGACCGCCGCGTCGATCGCGGCGCACAGGTCGATGGGAGAAGCCAGCGATTGGGGCTGATCGTAGGTATCCATTGGTCCAGTGTAAGCCCACCCATGGGTCAAACCTGTGGCAAACGGACTAATCCATTGGGCCGCGTGGTGCGCATCCAACGCGAATCGGCAGGTGGCCCGATAATTCGCGCTTCATCGTATTTGTATCTATTGGGCTGGATGTCTGTGACTTACGTTCCGCTGGTTCCCGCGAAGGTTGACGTCGACGCCGACGGCAGGCTGGTTAGTGCCGTCCATGGCGACGTCTACCACTCGCCGTCCGGGGCGCTGGGCCAAGCCGAACACGTTTTCCTGGGCGGCAACGGCCTGCCGCAGCGCTGGCGGGGGCGCGCGTCGTTCACCGTCTGCGAGACGGGATTCGGGCTGGGGCTGAACTTCCTGGCGCTCTGGCAAGCGTGGCGGGACGATCCTCAGCGGCCCGCGGCCCTGCACTTTGTTTCGATGGAGGCGCACCCTTTTTCGCGGGACAACTTTGCCGCGCTGCTGGCGCGCCACGCGCCCGAGCCGCTGGCGGGATTGGGGCGTGCGCTGGCTGCGCAGTGGCCGGCGCTGCTGCCGGGACTGCATCGACTGGAATTCGAGAACGGCGCCGTCACGCTGACCTTGGGTTTTGGCGATGCGAAGGTGTTGGCGCCGCGCCTTGGCGCGCGGGTGGACGCGTTTTTCCTGGACGGCTTTGCGCCCGAGCGCAACCCCGAGATGTGGGCGCCGCCGCTGTTGCGCGCCTTGGCCAGCCTGGCGGCGCCGGACGCCACGGTCGCCACCTGGGCCTGCACCGGAGAACTGCGCCGCAATCTGGCCGATGCGGGCTTCGAGGTGCGGCGGGCGACCGGCTACGGGGGGAAATGGCATATGACGGTGGGGCAGGTCCGCCAGGCCGGAGGCGCCGCGCTGCCGGCGGCGGTCTCGTCGGATCGGCATGCGGTGGTCGTGGGGGCGGGGCTGGCCGGCGCGGGCATTGCCCAGGCGCTGGCGGGCCGCGGCTGGCGCGTCACGGTGCTGGACGCCGCCCGGTCGCAGGGCGCGCCGGCGCACGCCGGCCACTTGGCCGCGGCGCTTACCCCGGTAGTCGCGCGGGATGACAATGCGCGGGCGCGGCTGTCGCGGGCGGGCAGCGAACGGGCGTTGGCGCGCTGGCAGGGTCTGCCCGGCGGCGCGGCGCCCCGGGTCTGCGGCACCGTCCAGGTCGAGCGCGACGCGGGCCGGTCGGCGGCGCTGGCCGGCACCCTGGAAGCCCTGGCGTTTCCGGCGGACTGGGTGCGCCAAGTGTCGCGCGAAGAGGCCAGCGCATTGGCCGGGCTGCCCGTGGCGCGCGGCGGCGTGTTCTTTTCACAGGGCATGCTGGTCCAGCCCGGGCTGCTGATCGACGCGCTGCTGACCGCGTCCGGCGCGGCGGTCACCCCCGGCCGCGCCGAGCGGGTGTCGCCTGCGGGGCAGGGGTGGCGCGTGCTGGACCCGTCGGGCGCGGAGCTTGCCCGTGCCGACACCGTGATCCTGGCCAATGCCGCCGGTTCGCGCGACGTGCTGGCGGCCAGCGGCCTGCTGGACCCGCTGCCCCGCGTCGCCCAGATGCATGCGCTGACCGGCGAGGTCACGCTTATCCCCGCGGCGGCGCTGGACGGTGGCCCGCGGTGCATCGTCGGGGGCGAGGGGTATCTGTTGCCGGACATCGGGGTGGGCTGCGTCGTCGGCAGCACCTATGTTCACGGCGCCGCCGAGGCCTCGGTGGGCGCAGAAGGGCAGGGCGTCACGCTGGGCAAGGCGGCCGGGCTGCTGGATGGCCGGTTTCCGGCATTTGATGCGCTGGTGCCGGGCAGCCTGCCCGGGTGGGCCGGGTGGCGCGCGGTCCTGCCGGGCCGCTTGCCGGCGGTCGGCGAACTGCCGCATGCCCCCGGTCTCTGGCTGGCCGCCGGGTATGCGTCGCGGGGATTGTCGTGGTCGGCGCTGATGGGAGACCTGATTGCGGCCCGCCTGATGGGTGAACCCCTGCCGCTGGAGACCGATCTGGCCCAGCTTGTTTCACCACGATGAAAAAAATTTAATGCGGGCCGGGGGCTTTGTCCGCCTGGCGTAGAATTGTAAGAATTGCCGGAATTTGGCGCCAGTAGGCCGCAATTGACCTTTCGGGACGGCAATTCGGCGACTCGGCGGCGTTTGTGCGCCTAGCGCAGGCCAAGGGCTTCATGCCCCTTTTTTGGATGAATTAACCGTCCAAAAGAGGGATCGAGTTTATTTCAAAGCTCAAATCCGTCAAAATAGCGTCTTTTGATGGTTTTTGGCTTAAGCCGGGGGATGCTCTGTGCCGCCCAAGTTCGACTTTGCCCATACTACCCAGCTCGATAATGTCGAGCTGCTGACGTCCCGCCCCAGTCGCTTCGATTTCGACGCGGGCGATGGGTTGCACCTGGTAGTCGAGGCGCATGCGCCTGGAGTTTTTCGCCTGCGCTGCGGCGAGGCGAACCACTTCAATGATGACAAGCCCGGCGCGCGCGTGCGCGCCGTGGCCGAAATGCTGCTCGCTCGCCAGGAGGCGGTGGGCGAAGGCGCGATCGCGCCCCGCGAAGGCGGGGACGGTTGGCGAATCACACAGGGCGACGTTGCCCTGGAGATTCAGACCAGCCCCGTGCGCGTCGCCCTTTACCGCAACGAAGACCGCGTCTTCGAATCCGAGGTTTCCGCGCATACGCCCGCATTCGGGTACAACGCGCTGGACCAGGCCGACGACGCCGTCTGGACGGCCGGCTTCACGCTGGCCGCTGACGAGCGGGTGTTCGGCCTGGGCGAAACCCCCGGGGACCTGAACCGCCGCGAGGAATCGGTGGTCTCCGACGACCCCGAGCACCGTGCGCTGCCGCTGGCATGGAGCCCGCGCGGTTGGGGCGTCTACGCCAACTCGATGCGCCGCGTGGAGCATTCGGTGGGCGTCGCGCCCGCGGATTCGGCCTATGTGCTGACCGTCGACGACGCCGTGCTGGACCTGTTCCTCTTTGCCGGCGAGCCCGCTGAAATCCTGAATCAGTACACCGCGCTGACCGGCCGCGCCGGCCAACCCGTCCTGTGGGCAATGGGCGCGTGGCTGCAGCAGGCCGCCGGCGAAATGCCGACGCAGACGGTCGCCCTGGTGGCGCGCATGCGCGAAAACCAGATTCCGGTCGATGCCGTGACGCTGGCCCAGCCGATCGCGTGGGGCTTTCAGGCGGACAAGACGGTTTTCGAGTGGGACGCCCAGCGCTTTCCGGACGCCAAGCAGATGCTGGCGCTCTTTCACAAGCACAACGTGCATGTGGCGGCCTCCGGCTTTCCGGGCGTCATCAAGACCAGTCCGCTCTTTGAAGAGCTGGAAGACCGCGGCTGGCTGCTGACCAAGGACGACGGCGCCGCCCAGGTGTTCGACGGCAATGCCGCCACGTCCGGGCAGCCCTACGGCCTGCTGGACCTGACCTACCGCGACATCTACAACCTGTGGGTCGAGCGTCACCGCCAACTGGTGGAAGATGGCCTGGACGCGCCCGCCTGCGACGCGCAGATCGCGATCCCCGATGGCGTGACCGCGCGCAACGGCGAGACCGGCGCCGCTCTGCGCACGATGTATCCCCTGCTGGTGCGCCGCGCGCTGTTCGACGCGGTGGCCGGCCTGAAGGTGCCGCCCGAAGGCGTTGTGCCCAGCGCCGACCTCTTCCCGGCGGCCCAGCGCCTGCCGTGGCAGGTGGGTCCCCAGGTCGACAACACCTGGGAAGGCCTGCGCCACACGCTGCGCACGTCCCTGTCGATCGGTTCCAGCGGCGTACCCGTCCAGGTGCACAACATCGGTTCCGCCGCGCGCGACCGTTCGGGCATGACGTCCGAGCTCTACCTGCGCTGGCTGACCGCCGGCGTGTTCTCGGCCAACTTTGCCTTCCAGGGCGTGGAAGGGCTGATGCCCTGGGATTTTGGCGACGAAACCCTGTCCCACGCCAAGACCTGGATGCAGTGGCGTTATCGGCTGGTGCCCTATGTGCTGGGCGCCATCGAGGATTCGGCCCGCACCGGCCTGCCGGTGCAGCGCTCCATGGCGCTGTCGTTCCCGAACGATCCGCACGCCCACGAATGGGACCTGCAATACCTGCTGGGTCCGGCCCTGCTGGTGGCGCCGGTTACCGAGCCGGGCAATCAGGTGCGCGTCTATCTGCCCAAGGGCGAGGCTTGGTGGGATCTGAACACCGGCCATCGCTACGAAGGCGGCACGACCTGGACCATCGACTGCGAGCTGGGCCAGTTCCCGGTGTTTGGCCGCGAAGGTCACATGCTCTGTCTTGGCCCCGCCGCGCAGCATACGGGCGAGTTCAACTCGGCCCGTATCCTGGACGAGGTCTGGATGTTTGGCATGCCGGTGCATAACCCGGTCGTCATGCGCAACAAGATCCGCGTGATGCAGATGCAGGGCTCGAGCTACATCAAGGGGCTGGAAGGGCTGCGGATTTCGCCGTCCGAAGGCCTGGAAGTGAAGCGCCGCGGCGCGGAAGTCCGCATTTCGCGCGCTCGCTGAACCAGGATCGGCCGCCAGTCGGCCGCCTGAAAAAAGGGCAGTCAGGAAGGCTTTCCTTCCCGGCTGCCCTTTGTGTCTTTGCCGGATCGCCGTTGTCGGGGCAGTCGCGTGTCCTCTGGGGGCGCCGCAGGGCCGCGCCGGCAACTTATATTACTTATAGTTATTAAAAACGGAAAAAACGGTCGTTCTCTTTAGAAGAGAAAAGATACAAAATCGCTTGCCATGATTCACATCGAGAACCTATCCAAGATCTACGCCACGCCGCATGGAGAATTCCAGGCGCTGCGCGGCATCAACCTGCACATCGAGCAGGGCGAGGTCTTTGGCATCATCGGTCCCAGCGGGGCCGGTAAAAGCACGCTGGTCCAGTGCATCAACCTGCTGGAACGCCCCAACCAAGGCAGCATCTCCATCGGCGGCCAGGCCCTCACGGGCCTCAACGAAGCGCAGCTTCGTGAACAGCGCCGCCGTATCGGCATGGTGTTCCAGGGCTTCAATCTGCTGTCGCGCCGCACGGTGTACGGCAACGTGGCGCTGCCGCTGGAAATCGCGGGCGTGGCCAAGGCCGAGATTCCGGCGCGCGTCGAACGCCTCCTGGCGCTGGTGGGCCTCGAGCATCTGCGCGACCGTTACCCCAGCCAGATCAGCGGCGGCCAGAAGCAGCGCGTCGGCATTGCCCGGGCGCTTGCCAACAATCCGGACGTCCTGCTGAGCGACGAAGCCACATCCGCGCTGGACCCGGAAACCACGCACAACATCCTGGCGCTGCTGCGCGACATCAACCGCAAGACGGGCGTGACCGTGGTCATGATCACGCACCAGATGGAAGTCGTGCGCGAGGTCTGCGACCGCGTCGCCGTGCTGTCGCAGGGCGAAGTCGTTGAAGTAGGCAGCACGCGCGAAGTGTTCGCCCAGCCGCGCCACGACGTGACGCGCAACATGGTGTCGGCCGCCACGGCGTCGGAACTGACCGACGCCACGCTGGCCGCCGTCCAGGAACGCATCCGGGCGCTCACCGCCGCCAAGCCCGGGCAGGCCGTGCGTCTGCTGCGCCTGTCGCTGACCGGCACTGACGCATCCGGCGCCTTCCTGTCGGACCTGACCAAGCAGTTCGCGTTGGACGTGGGCCTGGTGCAGGCGCGCGTCGAAGACATCCAGGGCGTGGCCGTGGGCACGATGTTCGTGCTGGCCCAAGGCGCGCCCGCCGCGCTCAAGGACGGCATCGCCGCCTTGAACGCCCGTGACATTACCGTTGAAGAAATAGCTCATGAGTCCGCAACTGATCGACCTGCTTATTACGTCGCTGCTTGACACCCTGCTGATGGTGGGCGTGGCCAGCGCCATCGCGGTGATCATCGGCATTCCGCTCGGTGTGACGCTGACGGTGACCGCGCGCGGCAACATGCTCGAAAACCAGCCCGTGAACCACGTGCTGGGCGCCATCATCAACGCAACCCGTTCTGTGCCGTTCGTGATCCTGATGGTCGCGATCATCCCGTTCACGCGGCTTGTCGCGCAGACCTCCATCGGCACCACCGCCGCGATCGTGCCCTTGTCGGTGGCCGCGATTCCGTTCATGGCCCGCATCGCGGAAAACGCCATGCGCGAGGTCGATCCGGGCCTCGTCACCGCGGCGCGCGCGATGGGCGCATCGCCCATGCAGATCATCATGAAGGTGCTGCTGCCCGAAGCCCTGCCGGGCCTCATCGCCGCCACCATCGTGACCGTTGTCAGCCTGATCGGCTATTCGGCCATGGCCGGCGCCATCGGCGGCGGCGGGCTGGGCGACCTGGCGATCCGCTACGGCTACCAGCGCTTCCAGTCGGACGTCATGGCTGCGGTCGTGATCGTGCTGATCGTATTGGTTCAGGCCATCCAGAGTTTGGGCGACCGCTTCGTGCGCCGCATGTCGCATCGCTGATCCACTTTGTTTTTTCCTACTTCCGTCATATCGGGATATCGCAACATGAGCATCAAGGTTTTGAAGTCGCTGGCCGCGTTCGCGTTGGGCGCCGCCGTTTTCGCCCAGCCCGCGCTGGCTCAGGACAAGCCCCTGAAGGTTGGCGTCACTGCCGGCCCGCACGCCCAGATCTTTGATGTGGTCAAGGCCGAAGCCGCCAAGCAGGGCTTGAACCTGCAGGTCATCGAGTTCTCGGACTACGTGCAGCCCAACGTGGCGCTCGCCGCGGGCGACCTGGACCTGAACAGCTACCAGCATCAGCCCTACCTGGACAACGCCAACGCCGACCGCGGCTACAAGCTGGTCAGCATCGCCAAGACCGTGATCTTCCCGATCGGCATCTACAGCAAGAAGATCAAGTCGCTGGCCGAATTGAAGGAAGGCGCCCGCATCGCGCTGCCGAACGACCCGACCAACGGCGGCCGCGCACTGCTGCTGCTGCAGGCCAATGGCCTGATCAAGCTGCGTCCGGAAGCGGGCCTGAAGGCCACGCCGATCGACGTGATCGAAAACCCCAAGAAGCTGCGCTTCATCGAGCTGGACGCCGCCCAACTGCCGCGTTCGCTGGATGACACCGACGCCTCGGCCGTGAACACCAACTTCGCGCTGGAAGCCGGCCTGAACCCGACCAAGGACGCCATCGCCCAGGAATCGCCAGATTCGCCGTACGCCAACGTGCTGGTCGTGCGTGAAAAGGACAAGGACCGCCCCGAGTTCGCCAAGCTGGTCTCGATCTATCACAGCCCCGCAGTGAAGCAGTTCATCGAAACGAAGTTCAAGGGTGCGGTGGTGGCTGCCTGGTAATTCAGGAGCTGCACGCGTTCTGAAGACGGCCGCCGCGAGCGGCCGTTTTTTTGGCGGGTTGCGTTGCGGGTTGCTTTGGCGCGATGCGGACGGACGGCCCCTGCAACACCGCCAGCGTCATTTTTTGACAAGCCCATCGAAATCCGCCATAATTTCGGGCTTCGGTCGGGTTGTTAGCTCAGTCGGTAGAGCAGCGGACTTTTAATCCGTTGGTCGCGAGTTCGAGTCTCGCACAACCCACCACCCCAATTCGCAGTTCATTGTGAACGCCGCTATTCGTAGCGGCGTTTTTGCGTTTGGCTTGCCGCTCGCAACATGATCGATAAGCGAGAAGCGACGAGCGACGAGCGACAGCGGCTCCGCTACGCCGCGGAGCGTTCCTTTTGCAGGCATTTGGTAATTTCTGCTTCGGGCACGGCCTTCGAAAACAGAAACCCCTGCAGCTCATCGCACCCCGCAGCGCGCAGGAAATCGCGCTGGGCGGGCGTCTCGACCCCTTCCGCATTGATTGTCAGGCCCATGGAACGACCCAGCATCACGACCGCGTTTACGCTGGCGGTCGAGTCGCTGCCTTCGCCAATGTTGGCCACGAAGCTGCGGTCGATCTTGATCTTGTCGACGGCGAATCGCTGCAGATAACTCAAGCTGGAATAGCCGGTTCCAAAAATCGTCCGGCGCGAGAAGACCGTCAAGACGCATGTATCGGCCATCCTGGGCACGCTTGGAGTGCTGAACCGCACGCAGGCCACGCTGGTGGCGCGGCGCGGCGGCGTGTTCGGCAAGCCGGTCTAGGGCGGCCTTCCGTTTTACAAAGCCATCGCGTATAACATCCGAACGATATGTGCGCCGCAGCATGGTTCATATCGCAGTCATCTGATCGCCCGCTCATCCCCAGCCTCCCCGCAAGGAGTTCCGCCGTGGCCCGATCCAAAGCGTCATCGACTGCCCGCGATCCCCTGTTGATCGATCTTGCCCTGCAAGGAGGAGGCGCGCACGGCGCGTTCACCTGGGGCGTGCTGGACCGGCTGCTGGAAGAATCCTGGCTTGGCATCGACGGCATTTCCGGCACCTCAGCCGGCGCCATGAATGCCGCCGTGCTGGTGCTGGGTCACGCGCGGGGCGGCGCCGATGGCGCCCGTGCCGCGCTCGAGGACTTCTGGCGGCGTGTGTCCGATGCCGCGCGGTTCAGCCCGTTCCGCCGCAGCCCGCTCGATATCCTTATGGGTTCCTGGTCGCTGGATCATTCGCCCATGTTCATCGCCTTTGACCTGGCGTCGCGGGTGTTTTCCCCTTATGACCTCAGCGCTGCGGGCACCAATCCGCTGGCGGCCATCCTGCAGGAAGTCATCGACTTCGACGAGCTGGCGCGTGCGCCCATTCATCTGTTCATCACGGCGACCAATGCGCGCACCGGGCGCGGCCGGGTGTTCAAGAATGCCGAGGTGAATGCCGACGTGCTGCTGGCCTCGGCCTGCCTGCCGACCATGTTCCGGGCCGTGATGATCGACGGCGACCCCTACTGGGACGGCGGCTACAGCGGCAATCCCACGATCACGCCGCTGGTGCGGGAGTGCCAGTCGCACGACACGATCCTCGTGCAGATCAATCCGGTCGAGCGCGCCGGGCTGCCCAGCAGCGCCCGCGAGATCATGAACCGCCTGAACGAAGTCACGTTCAACGCGTCGCTGTTGAAAGAGCTGCGCATGATCGCGCTGCTGCGCCAGGTGGCCGACCCCGGCAATGGCGAGGGCAGGATGTGGGCGGACATGCGCATCCATCGCGTCTCGTCCGACCTCATGGTGGAGCTGGGCTATTCCTCCAAGCTCAATGCCGAATGGCCGTTCCTGTGCATGCTGCGCGACGAGGGCAGAAAGGCCGCCGACCGCTTTCTGGCCGAGCATGGCGATGACCTGGGCAAGCGGTCATCGCTGGACATCGACGAACTGCTGGGCGAGGTCTGACCATGGGACTCTTTGGCATCCTCCTCGCACTGGTACTGCTGATCGGGCTGGCCTACCGCGGCTGGAGCATCCTGCTGCTGGCGCCGGCGGCGGCCATGGTGACGGCGGCCGCCGCCGGGGAACCGCTGCTGGCCCACTGGACGCAGACGTTCATGGGCGGCGCGGCCGGATTCGTGGCGCAGTTCTTCCCCTTGTTTCTGCTGGGGGCGCTGTTTGGCAAGCTGATGGCCGACAGCGGGTCCGTCACGGCGATTGCCGACGCGATGACGCGCAAGCTCGGCGCGCGGCGCGCCATCCTGGCGATGGTGCTGGCCGGCGCCATCGTGACCTATGGCGGCGTCAGCCTGTTCGTGGCGTTTTTCGTGCTGGCGCCCATGGCGCACGCGCTCTTCAAGGCGGCCGGGATCCCGGTGCGCCTGATGCCCGCGGCCATCCTGCTCGGCACGTCCACGTTCACGATGTCCGCGTTGCCCGGCACGCCCGCCGTGCAGAACGCGATTCCCATGCCGTTCTTTGCGACCACGCCGTTCGCCGCGCCGGGGCTGGGCATCATCGCCAGCGCGATCATGCTGGGCTTCGGGTTGTGGTGGCTGAGCCGTGCGGAAGCTTCGGCGCGGCGCGCGGGCGAGGGCTATGTCGCGCCGGCCGGTATGGCTGCCGACGTGTCCGACGATGTCCTGGTGCGCGAGCGTGCCACCGTCGCGCGCGAGTTCGATCCCGCCGAAATGCATCATGGCCAGCGCAGCCCCGACGCGCCGTCCACGCTGGTGGCAGCGGCGCCGCTCGTCGTTGTGATCCTGGTCAACCTGTTCATGACGCTCGTCGTTCTGCCGCGCATGGACACCGCCTGGCTGGCCGAGGCGCGCTGGGGCGGCACGAGCCTGGCTGCGGTGGGTGGGGTCTGGTCGGTGATCACCGCGCTGCTCGCTGCGATTGCCGTGCTGGTGGTGCTGAACTTCGGGCGTCTTCCGTCGCTGCGCGACACCATGGACGCGGGCGTGAACGCCTCGGCGCTTCCCCTGCTGAGCGTCGCGAGCCTGGTGGGATTTGGCGCGGTGGTCGCGTCGCTGCCGTCGTTCGCGGCGGTGCGCGACTGGGTGCTGTCGATCGAGGGCGGGCCGCTGGTGTCGCTGGCCGTCGCCACCAATGTGCTGGCGGCGCTGACCGGCTCGGCGTCCGGCGGCCTGACCATCGCCCTGCAATCGCTGGCCGCGACGTACATGGAACTGGCACAGACGCTGGGTATCGATCCGGCGCTGATGCACCGGGTGTCGGTGATCGGCGCGGGCACGCTGGACAGCCTGCCGCACAACGGCGCCGTGGTGACGCTGCTGGCTGTGTGCGGATCGACGCACCGGGACGGCTACATGAACATTGTCGTGGTGGGCATCGTGGGGCCCATCATCGGGCTGGCCGCCGTCATTGCGCTGGGTAGCGCGCTGGGGTCCTTCTGACGCCGGGCGGCGTGGCGCCGGTCAGGACAGCGTGCGCGCGGGCAACGCCGCCGACAGATCGTTCAGGCTGAATCCGCAGCATCGCGCCCGCTCGGCCAGCGTTTCGCTCTGTGCCAGCGCGCGGCTGCTTTCGTCCAGCAGCACGTCCAGTTGCTCTTGTGGCGTGGCGGCCATCGCCCACGCGCGGTCGGCAAAGCGGACGGCGAACTGGTCCACACAGGTTTTGCAGATGGCCGCGCCGTTCTGCTCGAGCAGCGGCGCGCCCTGCGCGAGCGTCGATTGGCAAAACAGACAGGCGAGGGCGTGGTTCATGCGTCGGGCAGCCGGTGCGAAAAGTTGGCAATGGCGGCCGCGCGGATGGCGGCGCCTGTCATTGAACAACGGCCGCGCACGCCCAGTCTTAAATCGCGATCCGGCCCCTTAATCGACGTTGAAGCCGCCCGGCCCGGCCTGCCCCAGCAGTTCGCGGGCGCATTGGACCGCTTCGCCCGGCGTCGCGACCGCCAGGAACGGAAGGCCGAAGGCCCGGGCCATCTTTTCGCCGCGCTTGCGCAGCTTGTCGAGCGCGTTGGTGTCACGCTCGACGGCGATGAAGGCCCGGCAGCGCGCGCGCAGCCGCGGCATGTTGGCCGTTTGCCATTCGATCATCGCCTTGCGGTCGTCGTGCGCGGCCTCGTGGCGGGTATCGGGCACCACCATGACGAAGCTGCGCGGGTTGTCCACCAGCAGCTCCATTTCGCGGATCCAGGAGGCCGAGTAGCCCAGCGGCGCGCCGCCGTGGCGGGCGGTCACGATGGGAAATTGCGACAGGTCGTGGAAGAAAAACTGATCGGGGTTCATTCGAAGGCTCCGTGGGGCAGGGCGGGATCGTCCTGGGCGCAGCCGCAGCTGCCGTAAAGCACCAGGCTGTAGGAATCCAGTTCGAAGCCGCTGCGGCGCGCGATCTTCCTGACCAGTTGCGCCATGGCCGGATCGCTGGATTCCCGGATCTGCCCGCAGCGCGTGCAGACCAGATGGTCGTGATGGCCCTTGTCGTTCAGTTCGAACACATTGGTGTGCGTATCGAGCTGGGTGCGTTTGAGCAGGCCGGCGTGCTCCAGTTGCGTGATCACCCGGTACACCGTGGCCAGGCCGATATTGCTGTGATCCGAGATGAGGCGGCGGTAGATGTCCGCGGCGCTCATGTGCTCGTCTGCGTGGCGGTAGAAGATGTCCAGGATCTTCATCCGCGGGAAAGTGGCTTTGATGCCGGCGTCGCGCAGCCGTGTGTGGTCCATGTAGATTCTCCATCCGGGGGGCCGATACCCGGTTGATGAGAATGATGTACATTTTCAAATGGACCCGCTAACGGGAACCCGTCAATCTGTGCCTCAAACCTGCCAACCATGCTTCAAGCGGCTGCCGCACCCCCTCTGCCCGACGTCCTGCTGACGCCGTTCAGCCTGCGCAGGCGGCGGGAGTCGAAGGGAATCTCCGTGCCGGCGCACACCCACGCCGAGGGGATGCTGGTGCTGGTCCACGAAGGGCTGGTGATGGTGCAGTCGGGCGAGCGCGTGCTGACGGTGCTGCCGGGCAGTCTGGGATGGATTCCGCCCGGGGTGCAGCATGGCGCGCGCTGGTTCGGCGAGGCGCGCGGGTCATTCCTGCACGTGCACCCAAACGTCTGCGGACGCCTGCCGCCGAACTGCCGCGCGTGGCCGTCCTCCCGGCTGATCGAGGCGCTGGTCGAACGCTTTACGGAAGGCGGGTGGCAGGACGCGCCGCCGTCCTATCAGGCGCAGCTTTTCGATGTACTGCTGGAGGAACTGCGGCAGCGCACCTTCGATGCGACCGCGCCGCTGCCGATGCCGGCCGATCCGCGCCTGCAGGACCTGGCCAACACGCTGCTCGATACGCCGGACGACACGGCGGGCATCGACGAATGGGCGCAGCGGCTGAACATGTCGTCGCGCACACTGATGCGGCGTTTTCGCCAGGAGACCGGCGTGACGTTGGGGCAGTGGCGCCAGCAAGCCCGGTTGCTGCGGGCGCTGGAGATGCTGTTCCGGGGCGGATCGGTCACGCAGGCCGCGCTGTCGGTCGGGTATGAAAGCACCAGCGCGTTCATTGGCAGCTTCCGCACGGCGTTCGGCATGACGCCGACGCGGTATCTGGCGGATCGCGGTTAGGGGGGGGACGCGGTCAGGGGTAGCGCAGTCAGGCGGCGGCGGGCTGGTCCGGATGCAACGGGCCTTCCGGGTCGTTCTCGGCGTCCGGCCGGGGCGGCACCGGCGCCAAGCCGAGCGACAGCCGCAGACGCTGGCAATCCGGATTGGGTGAGCCGTCCGGCATCCAGATGTCGAACTCGCGGCACGGCGTGGGCCGGCTCTCGTAGATGTCGCAGTGGATGCCCGGCTTGCCCAGCTCGCCGCGCAGCGAAATGCAGCGTCCGCCGCCCATTTCCGTGCCCTTCATGCAGGCGCGCAGGGGGCTCATCTGGGTGACCAGTTCCAGCGGCACGTGGCCGCCGTTCTCGCCGGCGAGTTCACCGACGTAAAACGACACGCGAAAGTGCGCGCAGCAGGCGCCGCAGTCCAGGCAAGGATTGGCGGACGGGTCGTCGCCGGCCAGCACCGCGGGCGATACGAACGAAACGAGCGAAGTCAGTGGCAGGGACATGGGCATGGGTCCGAAGGCCGGAAATATTATCTGGATTTGCGTTGCGGCCGCTACGACTTTTTTCAGGGACGTTGCAGGAGTAGCATCGGTACCCTGTCAGCCTTGAGGAGCGCTTTCTTGTCCGCGAAAACCGATTTTCCAGATGGCCTGGCGCGTTGCGGCTGGGTGGACACGTCGGCCGAATACATGGCCTATCACGACACCGAATGGGGCCGCCCCGAAGGCGACGATCGCGCGCTGTTCGAACAGCTCTGCCTGGAAGGTTTCCAGTCGGGACTTAGCTGGCGCACCATCCTGAACAAGCGCGAGGCCTTCCGCCGCGGCTTCGCCAACTTCGATCCCGCAAAGCTTGCCAGCTTCGGCGAACCGGAAGTCCAGGCGCTGCTGGCGGATGCAGGCATCGTGCGCCATCGCGGCAAGATCGAAGCCATGATCAACAACGCGGCCCGGGCGCTCGAAATGATCGATCGCGAGGGATCGTTGGCCGCGTATTTCTGGCGCTTCGAAGCGCCGCCTTCCAAGGTATCGACCTACGGCGCCTCGACGTCCGAACAGTCCGAGGCCCTGTCCAAGGCGCTCAAGAAGCTGGGCTGGAAGTTCGTGGGGCCCACCACGGTCTACGCCTTCATGCAGTCCGTGGGCATGGTCAACGACCACAGCCCCGGCTGCCATTGCCACGCAGTCATCGAGAAAAAGCGCAAGGCGTTCGTGCGGCCGGCGGGCTGACGCATTGCGCCGAATGGCGCGCGTCAGGCCGGGCGGCCGTTCTCCAGCCCGGTTTGCACCGGCGCCTGCCCAGGCAAGCTGTAGCGGCCCTCGCGGTAAGCCCAGCTTGGCCACAACGCATGCGCCAGCGCCTCGGTCGCCAATTCGGGGTTCAGCGGCGCGGGGGCGTAGTCCTCGGGCGCGGTGTAGCGGTACTGCACCGCGGGCTTGTTGGGCGCCAGCACCAGCAGGTCGTCGCCCTTCAGGTATCCGTACGTGCTGTCGTACTGCATGATCGCGCGTCCCGGCGTGCTGCGTGTGAGGTCGTGCCCGATCATCGGGTGTTCGGTGTCCACGCCAATCAGCGATAGCAGCGTCGGGGGCAGGTCGATCTGGCTGACCAGGCGGTCGTCGCGGCGCGCCTCGACGCCGGCGCCCAGGATCACTGCGGGGATATGAAAGTGGCGCACCGGCACCAGGCTGGCGCCAAACACGCGCGAGTCGTGGTCCGCCGCCACCAGGAAGACGGTGTTCTCCCAATACGGCGACGCCTTGGCCCGTTCAAAGAAACGGCCCAGTGCCCAGTCAGCGTACCGCACCGTGTTCTCGACCGTGGCGGGATTGCCGTCGGTCTCGATGCGGCCGGCCGGATATTCCCACGGCGTATGGTTGGACACGCTGAACGCCAGCGTGAAGGTCGGCCGGTCGCCGTCCTCGCGCAGCAGGCGGTCCAGCTGATTGAACATGTCCTCGTCCGAGGCGCCCCAGGTGCCAACGAACGCCGGGTCGACAAAATCGGCCCGGTCCACAATCTGCTTGAAGCCGTTGCCCAGGAAGAAGCCCTTCATGTTGTCGAAGTGCGACTCGCCGCCATAGATGAAGCGCGAGTGATACCCGTGGCGGCCCAGCAGATCCGCCAACGAGAAGAACCCGCGCTGCGACCGCGGCAGCTTCAGCACCGCCTGCGCGGGCGTGGGCAGAAATCCGGTGGTCACGGCTTCCAGGCCGCGCACCGACCGGGTGCCGGTGGCGTAGGCGCGCGTGAAGGTCCAGGCGTCGCGCGCCAGCGCGTCCAGCTCCGGCGTCAGGTTGGCGCCGCCCAGGGCCGCGCTGTACTGGGCGCCCAGGCTTTCTTCAAGAATGATGACCAGGTTGAGCGGACGATGCGTCTTGCGCGTGGCCGGCTGGCGGTGCAGGCTGGGGTAGTCCGGGTTCGGGGGCGGATACGGCAGGCCGGACTGCGCCAGCACCAGCGCGTGCATCTCGTCGTCGTCCATGCCGCCATACACGGCGGAGGCCGACTTTTCGTTCTTCATGCTGTAGACCGCGTAAAACACGTTGTACAGCGAATTCAACGCCAGGGTATTGAGCATCCCATCGGAGCTGTAGGCCACCGAAGACGGGTTGATCGGACGGTGGCTCAGCGTGCCGCGGATGGCCAGGATCACCACTGCCAGGATCGCCACGCTGGCAAGCGGCATCTGCCACCACGTCAGCGGCGCGTCGGGACGCGCATGGCCCAGCAGGGTCCACGCAGCCCAGCCGATGACCGCCAGCGCGCCCAGCCCGCCCAGCAGCGCGCCCTTGTACCCGCGCCACAGCATCCCGGAAACCTCGCGCGGATGCTTCAGATATTCGACAAACAGGCGATTGGGACGGGAGTCGTATTCGATGATGAAGGGCGGCGTCGCCACTTCCAGAAACGCCAGCAGCACAAATGCCACCAGATACCAGCCGGCGGCGATGTCCGCCGCCAGGGGGATGTGGCCAAACAGCGGCGACAGCACGGCCGGCAGCGCCGCCAGCACTGCGATCTGATGCGCGTCGATGCGCAGGCCCCGCAGCAGCAAGGGCGCAAGACCGCCGGCATTGCGCACGCGCTGCCATTGCCACAGCGCAAGCGCCAGGCGGCTGAGCGTCAGCAGCGCGAACGCCGCCAACACGAAAATCAAGGTTGAATGCCGCATCGGGCCTCCAGGTTGTCCTGCTTCACCGCCCAGCTCGGGCAGATTCGGTCATTTGGCATTGGAACCGCGCCGGCGTCAAAAATTCTGAGAAGGCGCCCGATGTGCCTGCATTTCGCCGTCCTTAGTCGTCTCTCTTTGTAACGGCGCAGACGATGCGCAGGCACGTCGCTTGCTGCGCAGCGCTGCGGGCGGTCGCGCCGAGGCCATATTTACACGGCGCGCACGCCCGGAAAAATCCGCACACATTATGGCGTCGTTCCGTCCGACCGTCGCAACAGGCCGCGATACCCTGGGGTAGTGAGACCGGCCAGCGGTGTGCGGCCGGCAGCCAAGCCAAGGATAGTAACCATGACGCGCACAAGAAAAATCGCGATCGGGATTGTAGGGGGCATTGCCCTGGTGGTGGCGGTATTGGTGATCGTGATCGCCACCTTCGACTGGAACCGCGCCAAGCCCATGATCAATGAACGGGCCACCGCCGCCATGGGCCGCCCCTTTGCGATCAACGGCGACCTGAGCGTGCGATGGCAGCGGGAGGCGGGTGAAGGGGGCTGGCGATCCTGGGTGCCATGGCCGCGCGTGGTCGCCAACGACATCACGATCGCCAATACAGAGTGGGGCAAGGCGCCGCATTTCGCCACGCTCAAGCGCGCGGAATTCAGCCTGTCGCCCTTGCCGCTGCTGGCGCAGCACGTCGTCATTCGGCACATTCAATTGACGGAACCGGCCGCCGATCTGGAACGGCAGGCCGACGGCCGCGCCAACTGGGTCTTCACCCTGCCGGAATCGGGCGAGCCGTCGCCCTGGGTGCTGGACATCAACGAGATCGGATTCGACAAGGGGCGCGTCGGTTATGCCGACGACATGCTCAAGGCCGACCTGACCGTGCTGATCGATCCGCTGGGCAAGCCCGTGCCGTTTGCGGACGTGACGGGTAAATCGTTCGTGCCTGAGGACGGTACGGCCCCGGCGCCGCGCGACTATGTGTTCGGCTGGAAGGTCGACGGCAAATACAAGGGGCTGGCCACCAAGGGCGAGGGCAAGGTCGGGGGCATGCTGGCCATGAAGGACCCCAAGCAGCCGTTCCCCTTGCAGGCGGACGTATCCATCGGCGGCACGCGCGCATCGGTCGCGGGCACGCTGACCGATCCCGTGAACCTGGGCGCGTTGGACCTGCATCTGAAACTGTCCGGCTCGTCCATGGCGCAGCTCTATCCGCTGACCGGCGTGACGCTGCCCGACACGCCGCCCTACAGCACCGATGGCCATCTGGTCGCCAAGCTGCAGAACCCCGGCGGCGCGGTGTTCGACTACAAGAACTTCAACGGCAAGGTCGGCGACAGCGACCTGCATGGCGACATCACCTTCGCGTTGGGCGCGCCCCGGCCCAAGCTGACCGGCAAGCTGTCGTCCAAACTGCTGCAAATGGCCGACCTGGGTCCGCTGATCGGCGTGCCGTCCGGCGGCGGCTCGAAGGCGGCCGTTGACAAATCCAAGGACGCGCCCGCCAAGCCCAAGGGCGGCAAGGTCCTGCCGACGCAGGAGTTCCGCACGGACCGCTGGCGCGACATGGACGCGGACGTCTCGCTGGACGCCGCGCGCATCGTTCATGACAGCAAGCTGCCGCTGTCCAAGCTGTCGGTGCACGTCATCCTGCAGGACGGCAAGCTTGCGCTGGACCCCCTCAGCTTCGGCATGGCAGGCGGCACCATGAACGCCACCGCGCGCCTGGACGGGTCGCGCGCGCCGCTTACCGGCCGCATCGACATGCACGCGCGCCGGCTGCAGCTCAAGCAGCTCTTTCCCTCGGCCGAATCCATGCAGAAGACGCTGGGCGAGCTGAATGGCGACCTGGCGATCAGCGGCTCTGGCAACTCCGTGGCGGCATTGCTGGGCTCGGCGACGGGCGACGTCAAGATGCTCGTCAACGACGGCGTCATCAGCCGCAGCCTCATGGAGCTTGCTGGTCTGAACGTCGCGAATTACGTGGTCTCCAAGCTGTTCGGTGACGACGAAGTGAAGATCAACTGCGGCGCGGCGGACCTGGAATTGAAGAGCGGCGTCATGACGCCACGCATCTTTGTTTTCGACACCGACAACGCATTGATCACGATCACCGGCTCGGCCAACTTCAAGGACGAGACCATGGATCTGGACATCGATCCCGACAGCAAGGGGTTCCGCATCTTCTCGTTGCGTTCGCCGCTGTATGTGCGCGGGACGTTCGGATCGCCCGACGTGGGCGTGCATGTCGCCCCGCTGGCGGCGCGCGGCGCGGGCATGGTGGCGCTCGGCGTGCTGCTGACGCCCGCGGCCGGGCTGCTGGCGCTGATTGCGCCCAGCGCCAACGACGAGAACGCGTGCGGGCCGCTGCTCGAGCAGATGCGCAAGCCGCCGAAGGCGCCGCCGCCGCCCAAAAAGTAGGGTGTCAGCCCCCGGGCATCAGCCGGAAGCCGCCGGGCGCGGCCTCGTCGGCCGCGCACACCACATCGCGGCCATGGTTCTTGGCGTGGTAGAGCGCCTGGTCTGCGCGTTCGAACACGGCCTCAAGCGTGGCGCCCTGTTCCGGATAGTGCGCCACGCCCGCCGAGATGGTGATGGGGGCGGGCAGGGGCGTCGCCTCCGGCGAGGCCAGGCGAGTGCGCAACCGCTGCGCAATCGCGATGGCCGCCGCCATGCTGGCGCCTGGCAGCAGCATGACGAATTCCTCGCCGCCCGGCCGCGTCAGCACGTCATCGCTGCGCGACCCCTCGCGCATCACGCCCGCTAGCGCCTGCAAGGCCTGATCCCCCGCCGCGTGGCCGTAGCGGTCATTGATGCGCTTGAAGTGGTCGATGTCGATCGCCACGATGGCCACCGGCGTGCCTTCGGCGCCCAGCAGCGCCAGCGCCTCGTCCATGCCGCGGCGGTTCAGCAACCCGGTCAGCGTATCGGTCGTGTTTTCGCGGCGCAGGTCGCTTAGCTTGTGATGAAACGACGCCAGCCCCATCAGCAGCGCGCGCCGCAATTGCGCGGCCTCGAAATACCACGAACGCACGGCGCGGATGCGGTCCGCGGAATCCGGGTCCTGCATCCGCTTGGCAATGCTGGCCATCTGGCCCAACGGGCGCGCGATCCAGCGCGACAACAGCCAGATCAACGCCACCGATAGCAGCAGCAGGGGCAAGGTGTTGCGGGCGGTGGCCATCAACAGGTCCGTCAGCGGGGCGAGCGTGCTGTCCACCGGACGCTGCGCGATGATGCTCCAGCCGGTGCTGGGCACGGGCGCAAAGCCCGCCAGCATGTCGCGGCCCTCGCTGTCGATGAAGCGCCGCTCGCCCGTCTCGCCGCGCCGCGCCGCGGCGAAGGTCTCGTTGTCGGGAGCCGGCTTGCCCAGCTGGGCGCTGTTGGGGTGGTAGATCAGCGTGCCCTTGCGGTCGATCACGTAAAGAAAGGAATCGTCGCGGTAGAAATGCTGGTCCAGCAAACGATCCAGCAAATTGTCCTCGTGCAGATAAAGCGATCCCGCGATGAATCCGAGATAGCGGAAATCGCGGGAAAAGATGGGTTGGGTGTAGAGGATCTGCCAGCGGCCGTTGCTGGCCTGAAACGGTTCGCTGATCGTGGGCTTGCGCGCGGCAAGCGCCTGCTTTACCGCATTGCTGACCAATTGATGTCCCAGCAATTGCGGATACGACGGCGACACCGCCAGCACCTTGCCCTGGGGCGATGCGACAAAGCTGGAATTGAAAAGCCCCAGCTGCTGCTCCTGCCGCCGCGTTTCCTCGGCCATGCGTTCGGGGTGGCTTTCCATGCCGGCCAGTTCATCAGCGCTGTAGGAAAGGTAGCGATGAACATCGTTCAGCAACGCATCGGTGGTCAGCGCCAGCTTGGACGCGTAGATGCGGTTCGTGTCCATGGCATTGCGCAGCAGCAGACCGCGCTGCACCAGATAGCTGGCATGCAGGCCGCCCGCAAGCACCACAACGACCGACAGCAGGCTGATCCACAGGATGAGACGCCGCAGGTCGACGCGGAACATGACGGTATCCGTCAGTTGCGGGCGCGGCCCGGCGGCACGCCGGAGGGCGGCGGGGCGTCGCAGATCAAGGCGTCCCACGCGCGCATCGCCTGCCGGGCCACGGCCTGCAATGTCTTGCGGCTGGCGCCGTCGCGCGCCTGGATGGACATGCCATGCAGGACCGTCGTGTAGAACGCGGCCAGCCCCTTCAGGTCCGTCCCGGCGGGCAATTCGCCTTGCGCGGCGCCGGCGTTCAGACGCGCGAGGATGCGGCTTTGCATCTCGCGCCGGTTGTCTCCCAGAAAATTCCCCACGCCGGCCTGGTTGTCGCAACCCGCAGGTGCGCCCAAGACGATCATGCAGCCGGGCGGCAGGCCAGGGGCCGTGAAACGTTCGGCCGACGCCAGCAGCATTGCCTGCACCGCATCGCGCGCAGTCGGCGCCGCAAGCAGCGCGCGCCGCGCCGAACCGCCTTCGGTCTCGCGGTAGAGCTCGACGGCTTCGCGAAAGAGGCCTTCCTTGGAACCGAAGGCGCCATAGAGGCTGGGCGAGTTGATGCCCATCGCTTCCGTCAGATCGGTCAGCGATGCCCCTTCATATCCCTTCGACCAGAAAACCTCCATGGCCTTTTGCAAGGCCTGGGCACGGTCGAAGTTCCGCGGGCGCCCACGTTCAGCCATGCCCGCGATTTTACTCGCGCCGCCTATTTTGTGTTGATCGCTAAAAAATTGTTGACCACGGCGAGGTTGCACGGCGATGATATTTGTACCGATCACTACAAAACGAGATTGACCATGCAGAACTTGAACGGAAAAGTGGCTTTCGTCACCGGCGGCAGCCGAGGCATCGGCGCCGCCATTGTTCGCCGCCTCGCCGCCGGCGGCGCGGACGTGGCCTTCACCTATGTCAGCGCAACATCGGCCGCACCCGCCCAGGCGCTGGCGCAGGAGTTGACGGCGCTAGGCCGCCGCGCCAAAGCCGTCCAGGCCGACTCTGCGGACGCCGCCGCCGTCAAGCGCGCGGTCGAAGACGCCATCCGCGAGCTCGGTCCCATCGACGTGCTGGTCAACAACGCCGGCATTTTTCTGGCCGGGCATGTCGCGGACACCAGCCTGGATGACTACGAGCGGACGATGGACATCAACGTGCGCGCCCCTTTCGTCGCCATCCAGGCGGCGCAGGCCGCCATGCCCGATGGCGGCCGCATCATCAACATCGGCAGCTGCCTGGCTCCACGCGCGGGCCGCGCGGGCGTTGCGCTGTACGCTGCCAGCAAATCGGCATTGGTCGGACTGACGCAAGGCCTGGCGCGCGATCTGGGTCCGCGCGGCATCACCGCCAATGTTGTGCACCCGGGTCCCATCGACACCGACATGAACCCGGCCGATGGAGACCGCGCGGCTGATCTGGTTGCCGTGCTGTCCTTGCCTCACTATGGTGAAGCCCGCGACATCGCGGGGATGGTCGCATTCTTGGCTGGACCCGAAGGCCGCTATGTCACGGGCGCCAGCCTTGCGGTGGACGGCGGGTACGCGGCCTGATGTAGTCGTTTCTAAAACTTTTTCGCCACCCGACTTGCACAAACAAAAAAAGCCCCATATAATCTTTCTTCTTCGCAGCACACACATAACGAAACGCTACAGCGCTAAGCGCGGCAGCAGATCAAAGTGAGTGACTCGCAGGGCTGTTAGCTCAGTTGGTAGAGCAGCGGACTCTTAATCCGTAGGTCGAGTGTTCGAGCCACTCACAGCCCACCAGAATTTTAGACGCCGGAACTCCTTGATGTGCAAGGATTTCCGGCGTTTTTCATTCCTGGGCAAGATTCGCGTTTCATCGTAAATCTACGCTTTTGGTGGGAAGGTGTTTCGTTTCGCGTTGTCGGTTTTTGACCTGAGGATGAAACTGGAAAGGCCGCGTCACCGTCCTTCCAATCCGTTGCGCGGACTTCGCCATCGAAATTTGAAAGCCGATTGTGCCCGGCACCGCAAGATCAAGCATAGGCATGGCGACTGCCGTGCAGATCGTCGGGCTGAGGCCGGAGCTGACTAAGCCCCATGCGCTGGATGAGGCGCCGAACGCAGATCGACGCTTATCCTGGTCAGCCTTCCCAGTCGAAGCGTTCAGCATCTTCGTCGTGACGTTGGGCGTCCCGGTCATAGCTTTCGGCTAGGTCGCCCAGCGCTCTGGCCGTATGGGGATATTCAAAACTGATCGCCTTTGCCCAGGCGCGAAATTGGGCCGAAAGCTCCCGCTCCTGTTTCCCACCATCCCTTGGCATCCGGGTCGTGACACCGCGGCGATTGTACTTTCCGATTTGAAAACCATTGAGCATCGGCTTGCTGCGGAAGAGGTCGAGCACGTAACGAACAGGTTCAGCCGGCCAGCAGCCATCGGTACCTATTAGAGACGCGGACAGCATTTCGCCAATCTTGTCGTCGGCTATATTCTCACGACCAACCGCTTTGGCCCGCGCCCGCGCGTCCTTGATCCAGGCTTCGAGCGACTTGCCATCGATAGTGCCGTCGTCCCGCGTTCCTGGCAGGTGGCTCCAGTGCGAGAGCAGACGGTAGGCCTGGCGGGCGACTGCTTGGGCCTGTTCAGGGTCGGTAGGTTCGGGCTCAACGACGCCACTCTCCTCACTTGGCAGGAACACGGCGCTCAGCATTTCAATGAACAGGGCTGGCTGTTCTGACAGGGCACGGAGCAAGGCCTTTGCTGGCCGGCGGGAGTGCTCCAGAAGCTGCAAATAGTTCCACTCAAGCATCACCAGCGCATTGCGGTCAACATCGTTCCGTTTGTCGAGGATGCCGAGAATTTCGGCGACATGGTACTGGAGCATTGAGGCATCGTTACTGCCGTCTTCGTTTCCGAGTGGCTGGCGCGCTGCTTTCTGCAGCACTTCGACCAGAACTTCTGTTGGCAAGGTCGCGTTGGTACCGCGATGCAAGAGTGGTAGTGCGTGTCGCGCGCGGCCGACGTCGATCAGGTGCCGGACAGCGTAGGCGACGTCCTCATTGTCCTCGCTCGTCCAGAACACCGGCATTTTTCGCCAATAGCAGGTCTCGATTTCGCCACCGATTTTGGCTACCTGGTCCCAGGTCCAGCGAGTGACCGGCAGGGCGCGGAGGATGGTAAGTAGGGCTGTGTCGCCCCAGGTCTGAGTCCTTGCTTGGTTAATCAGCTCCGCGCCCCAAGTTTCCTTACGGTCGGGAAATGCCGCAATGATCAGGCCATGCGCGACGTCGCGTTCTCTTGCGTCTTCGCTCCGGACAGCGGATTTGATCAACGTGTCGATGTCAGGCACCGGAAAACCCGCGTTATAGATTGCTTTGCCGAGGAGGCCGGCCGTCTCAGTCAGCCGCGCTAGAGCTAGAACATCTGCAACGCCACCAAGGCTAAAAACCTTCCTGGCGGCATCAACCTGAGCCGCCTCGATGGCGCGCTGATTGGCTTCCCACCCAGTTGCGGACGAGTTTGGCATAGCTACGCTGGACCGAAACAGCCATGCGACTTGCTCCAGAGAGTTTTCCGGAGCGAAGCGATGGTAAATGATGTCCAATTGGGCCAACACTGGGTCGGCTAGACGCCACTCCGCGTCGGGGAGCTCGCGGTTGTGGTGCAGAATACCTCTCAGCCTGTTCCACATCAGATCGCGGTCAGTCTTGGATATTATGCGGGGCTCCGCAGCTTCGAGGGCCTTGAGGACAACCTCGGGGCTAGGACCAAGGTCGTTGATTCGATCGAGGAGTTGCAGCCAGCGCGTGACATCAAGGCCCACGTCGTCCAGAAGACGTTGGCTGACTGCTGCAGCACCGCGACTAATCAATGGCCAAGTGGTCGTCTCGATCTTGTCAACCGAGAAGTCACGCCACCTAGGCATCGGTGAAGGAGTCGAGCTGTCGTGACCCCTTGGGAGAATACCAAGCATCAGTTTCCAGGCTGCGTTGGACTCCCGCTTTCGGATCAAGTCAAGCGCTCGAAGCCGCTCGTCGAGAGTGGCGTAAGTTTGCGGAATCCACAGCAGATGTATCGCACGCAGGCTATTGGCGGGACCATTGGTATAACTCCGTGGCTCAATGTCGATCGCATCGAGCCTGGCGAGATCAAGCGTCACGCGCGGCATCCATTCAGGTGACCAGGCGAGGGCCTCCATTGCCCACATCAGATCCGACAGATGTTCGGTTCCGAAGACGCCTCCGTCATCGTCTCTAAAGAGGATAGAAATGGGCGGCTCATTTTGGTCAAGGCTGTCCTCGACCGCCTTCAGAAACGCAGTTGGTGACGCCTCGGCCAGGAGACGAAAATCTCGAGACAGGGACCACCACCGATGTCGATCGGCCCCGTCTAGCAACTTGGCAACAACGGCGTCGGCACGGCGATTGGCATTCGGTACGGTGTGCACCCGGTCGCCCCAAAGCGCCAAAAGGATCAACACCTGACCGATCCCGTGGCGAATCATTCCCGAGTGTTCACGGTTGATGCCCTTCGAAGCTGCCATCCAGCGTTCGTTCGGGGCCATATCGAAGCGAGGGTCGGCTGATCCAAGAACGGCGTGGGCTGTAGCCTCAAACCGTTCAATGTCGACCGCCGTTAGGTGATGGGCGAGCAGGAGCCAGGCATCAAACGGCGAAGCCACACGCCAAGCCGAACCGACCTTCTGCAGAGGACTGTCAAACTGGCCGACGTAAGGCGTCAATGCAGCGAGGACCTGGTCGTAAGGGGTGTTGGCAAGTTCCGAAAGTCGAGCTTTATCCGCCTCGGCATCTTCATCCCAGCCCCCGGCAAGGAGTGCCGCTCGCAGGGCGCTTGGCGGTGCCTCGTCGGCCCACTTCGGTTGTCGGCCAGGGGCGCCCGGGACCAGACGCCGGAGGACGGCAAGGTTACGGGCGCTGTCGCGGGCAAGTGCCTTGGCGCGAGGTTCGGCGATGCCTGTGGCCTGCAGAGCGCTGGCAATTCCCTCCCGGGAGGGGCGCTCAAGTGTGCGCACATCGCCCCGCGACATGACGCTTTCATCATATGCCTGCAGTACGAAGTGGCCCTTGTCGGCGAGGCTCCGCGCTAGACCAGAATCGGGCTCGGTCAGGATCAGGATAAGCGGCGCTGGGGCTTTGGCCATTGCTCGCGCCGCCGTTGTAGTGGTCACCACAAGGCAACGCGCGCGGTAAGCCTCGGCAAGATCGCTCGGAAGCTCACTAAGGGTGGCGTGAAAGAATGCCACCACCTCCTCGGACGAGGTGGCCTGAAGTGATAGGACGGAGGGTTCGGCGCGAAGCCAGCGCAGCACCTCGGCGGCGCTTTGGTCCCGGTCGCAAAGCACAAGGTCTTCGGTGAGCGGCCATTGCGTGGCGAGTGACCATTCCTCCCAGGCCTCGTCGAGCTCTCGAGTTCCTTCTGGACGCTTCCCTAGGCGGGTGGCGAGCCACAGGCCGACCGCGGGAGTCTGTTCGATCCAATGCACAAGATCGTCGGCATCATAGACGCGGACCTCACGCCAGGGCCCTGCGGCCATCTGAGCTTTTGCCCATTCATCCTTCTGTGGCCAGTGATGCAAGGTGACGAAAACACATGTCGACGACGCGGGATCGAGGGGGGCGGGTTCGTCCGTGCGCTTGCGGTAGTCTTTTGCGATCTTCTGAGCCACGCCTTGGCGCTGTGCGCTGAGCTCCCATCCCGCCACACCCTGCGGAACGTAGTCGCTAGCGACCTCAGCCGTAGTCACACCGTCCCAACCGGAATGACGCACGCCGCCGTCTGCGGGGAATCGCAGATGCAGGGCGCCGCCGTGAGTAGCGCGCACCAGAAAGGCGATCAGGGTAGGCAGGTTTACTGGCCCTTCCGTCCGTCCGGCCCATGTCGCGAGGTCGTCAGCATTGACCCAGCGTACCGGCGCTCCTGGTCGACCGGATTGAGTGATCATGGGTACAACCGGGCCGATCACGGCGCCGGTCGGTAGGAACCGAATGCCAGACGCCTCGAGGGCACTTCGGATAGCCTGGGCATTGTTTGCGACGGGGGTGCGCGAGCCGCGCTCAAAATCGGCAACAGTCGAGGTCGCGACCTTGGCGGCTTTGGCGAGGTCCTGCTGTGACCACGCCAGTAGCGCGCGCGCTGCACGAACGTGCTTGGGGGTCAGTTCGGTAGGGGGGGTAGAGGTAGACATGGTCATATAAAATATATGACATCAGATGAAAAATTCCAATAGTTTCTTTATGTCGACAACTAGCATTTTTTTGCCGACAATGAATAACATTATGCCGAGACGTCCTATTTCTAATCGCGAACGCGTCCTCCAGCTAGTCCGGGAGCGGGGGATAGCGCGCGCGCGGGATCTGAAAGCAGCCGGCATTCCCCTCGTGTACCTTAAGCGCCTAACCGATGCTGGCGACCTTGTCCGACTCGGACGTGGCCTTTACCAAACACCGGATCGTGTGGGCGAAGATATTGCCCATGATCTCGCCGAGGCTAGCCGCTTGGTGCCGAATGGGGTGGTGAGCCTAATTAGCGCTCTTCGCAGGCACGAACTAACGACGCAATTGCCCCACGCCGTCTGGATGACCATCCCTCACAAGGCTCGCAAGCCGAACCCTGCAGGCCTGCGGCTAGAAGTTGTGCGCGCCACTGGCGAAACCCTGACCGCCGGGATCGAATATTTTGACATTGAAGGGGTTGCAGTACCGGTCTATGGCGTAGCCAAGACAGTGGCCGACTGTTTCAAGCATCGCCGCCACGTTGGCGAGGATGTGGCAATCGAAGCTCTACGTGACGCTCTGCGTCAGCGTAAAACAACGGCCAGCGAACTCATGAAATTTGCTGCCATCGACCGAGTCACTACTCGAATGGCCCCTTACATCAAGGCGATGCAATGACCGATAAGGTGCTCAAAAATCCCGCTGCGTCTATCCGAGCCAAACTGCTCATCCACGCTAAACAGCACCAGGACCTCTTTCAGCGAGTGCTGACCCGTTATGCCATTGAACGGCTACTTTTTCGGCTTGCTCAGACTGACGCGGCCGAACGATATGTGCTCAAGGGTGCGATGCTGTTCGTGACCTGGCCTAAACATGCCTTCCGCCCGACCGGCGACCTCGATCTGCTGGGCCACGGGGATCCAGACCCCGAGACTTTGAAAGAGATTTTCACCCGCATTTGCCAAGTCGACGTCACCAGTGACGGCATTACCTTTGACCCGGCGACACTGAAAATCGAGCCCGTTCGCGAAGCCAACAGGTATCAAGGTGTCCGTCTCAGCCTAACCGCAGATCTGGCAGGGGCACGAATCCCGGTTCAGATCGACATCGGTTTTGGCGACCACGTCTATCCAGAGCCCAAGCGCCAAACATTTCCGAGTCTGCTGCCAGACCTGCCTCCGGCCAACATCCTGATGTATCCGCCCGAAACAGTCGTGGCCGAGAAATTCGAAGCGATGGTCCGGTTCGGCGCGGCCAATGGCCGGATCAAGGATTTTTATGACATCTGGATCACTACACGGACCTTCCAGTTCGATCTAGCCAATTTAGTCGCAGCAGTTGGCGGGACACTTCGCCGCCGTGAGACGGCGATCCCGAGCGAGATGCTGGGGCTCGCCGATGCTTTCGCGATCATCGCGGAGGAGCGTGGACTGTGGTCCGGCTTCCTGCGCCGGACCCCCCCGGCGTTAGAGCCGCCGCCATTCCCAGAACTGCAGTCGGAGTTGCGAATTTTTTTTGGGCCAATCCTTGAGGGCCTGAGCGTCCCGGAAGGCGCTCAGGGTGTCTGGGACCCAGACGGCAGGACTTGGCGCAGTCGGTAGACATTCTTAATCTGTTGCTACCGAATGCCGCCGCTGCGTGTCGAGGCGTAGGTCAAGTGTTCGAGCCACTCACAGCCCACCAGAATTCTTTGGCAGTACTCGTCGCAGTACCCCATCGGTTAGCCCACCGGAAACGGTGGGCTTTTTGCTTTCCGGGTATTTGGCCGCAGTGCTAACGTATTCCGCTTTCGTCTCCTCAGCCTGCGAAGCACATCTCGCCAATCGACTCAGGAACGCATGAAGGACGACGCATGTACGACATCATCGGCGACATCCACGGAGAAGACCTGAAGCTCGAGGGGCTGCTGCGTAGTCTCGGCTATGTGCCGGCGGGCAAAGGGTACAAAGCCCCCCAAGGCCGTCAGGCAGTATTCCTTGGCGATCTGGTGGATCGAGGCGCGGGGCAGCGCCGTGTCCTGGAAATCGTCCGCGCCATGATGGATGACGGCCAGGCGTTGTGCGTCATGGGCAACCACGAATTCAACGCCATCGGCTATGCCATCGAAGACCCCCACCATCCCGGCGAGTTCCTGCGGCCCAATCGCGGCGACTCGGCGACGTGCCGCAAGAACCGCAAGCAGCACGGTGCCTTCATCGATCAGATAGGTGAAGGCAGCCGGGAGCATGCCTCCTGGGTCGCCTGGTTCCGCCAATTGCCGCCGTGCATGGACTTGGGCGGGATTCGCGTTGCGCATGCGTGCTGGGACGACCGTGCTGCCAAAGCGTTGGCAGACGCGGGTTGGGTGCCTGGCAAGCCATTGGATGACGCCATGCTGGTGGCGATGCATCAACAGGGCACAGAGCTGGAGCAAGCCAGGAAGCTGCTCACGTCAGGAATGGAGTTGGCGTTGCCTGATGGCCGCTACATCGAGGACAAGGAGGGGCACCGCCATCACCATGTGCGGCTTGCCAATTGGCGCGATTGGGCCAGTGCCTTGCATGAGGTCGCCTTGGTGCCGGCTGGCCAGGAGGAGCAGATTCGCGGGCTGGCATTGCCAGAGGGCTTTTGCCGGACGCCGCTCTCCGGCGCGCCCGTTTTCATCGGCCACCATTGGTTCAAGGGGCAGCCCAAGATCGAGAGCGGCAAGCTTGCCTGCCTGGACTGGTCGGCCGCTGCGGGCGGTCCGCTGGTGGCGTACCGCTGGGATGGCGAAGACACGCTGTCCAACGGAAAGCTGGTCTGGGAAAGGGAATAGCGCCGCGACGGCCTTCAAGCCATGATCCGCAGCGCCGTCTCAATCCCGAACGTCTGCGCAAACTGCTGCGCCGCCATCGGTTTTCCGAAAAGATACCCCTGACCCTCTTCGCAATGCTCGGCCTGCAGCCGTTCGCGTTGCTCGTCGGTTTCGATGCCTTCGGCGATGGTGTTCAGGTCAAAGCTGCGCGCCACATCCAGAATGGCGCGGACCACCGTGGCGTCCTGGTTGGATTCCAGAATCCCGCTGACGAACGAGCGGTCGATCTTGATGCGCGTGATCGGATGCGTCTTCAGCAGACTGAGCGACGCATACCCGGTGCCGAAGTCGTCGAATGAAATGCCCACGCCCTGGGCGCGCAGGCGCTGGAGCGTTTCCAGCACCGTGTCGTCGCTGTTCAGCACGATGTTCTCGGTGATCTCCAGTTCCAGCGCCTCGGGCGGCAGGCCGTGCCGGGCAAGCGTTTGCGCGACTTCGGCCGCCAGGTCGCCCTCGCGGAATTGCACGCTGAAGAGGTTCACGGCGATGCGGAAATCGTGCATGCCGCTACGTCGCCAGAACGCGGCCTGGCTGCACGCTTCGTTCAGCACCCATGAGCCGACCGTGCCCGCCAAGGGGCCGCCTTCCAGCGACGGCAGAAAGACGCCGGGCGCCAGCAGGCCCAATTGCGGATGGCGCCATCGCAACAGCGCCTCGGCGCCGGTCAGTGAGCCGGTCGCCAGATTGATCTGCGGTTGATAGAAGAGCAGGAATTCGCCTTTGGCGACCGCGCGGTGCAGCTCCATGCCGTACAGGCGCCGCGCCACGGCTTCCAGGCGCAGGTTGGGGGCGAAGACAAAGATGCGGCCGCGGCCGACCGTCTTGGCTTTGACCAATGCGAGATCGGCGTTGCCCACCAGTTCCAGCGCTTCGTGCGCATGCAGCGGGGCCAGGGCCACGCCGCAACTCGCGGTCAGGCGCAGCTCCTGGCCTTGGATCGATATGGGTTCGGCAATGCGCGCCAACGCCTGTTGCGCCAGTTCCGTTGCCTGTTTCAGGTCGCCGACGTCGTGCTGCAGGATGGCGAACTCGTCGCTGCCCAGGCGCGCGACCGTGTCGCAGGGGCCCGCCGTGCCGTCCAGGCGCGCCGCGAGCTCCCGCAGGATCGCGTCGCCGACCGCATGGCCCATCGTGTCGTTGATGTCCTTGAAGCCGTCCAGGTCCAGCATCAGGATGGCGGCGGCGCACGGATGTGCCAGCACGTCTTCCACGCGCCGGTAGAAGACTCCGCGGTTGGCCAGGCCGGTCAGCGGATCGAAACCGGTCAGTTTGCGCGCGTCGTCGTCATGGCGCTTGTGCGCGGGAGTGTGGCCGGGCCGCTGCGCGGTTGCGCGCTTCGTTCTCTGTCCGGCCCCTGGCGGCTTGGTCCGCGCGCGGGCAAGTTCGGCGCTGACTTCGACACGCCGCAATTCCAGGCGGTCGGCTGCCATGCGGGCCAGCTCGCGCAGGCGTTCCTTGTCGTCCTCGCTGAAATCGGCGTGGGGTTCCGTGTCGATGATGCACAGCGCGCCCAGCGGATGGCCGTCCGGTGAGCTCAGGGAAACGCCGGCATAGAACCGGATGCTGGCTGGGCCCGAGACGAGCGGATTGTCGTGGAAGCGTTCATCCTGGCGCGCATCCGGCACGACCATGACGTCGTCCTGCAAGACCGCATGGGCGCAGAAAGAGACGTCTCGGCGCATGTCGGTGTCGCCGACGCCTATGCTGGCCGCGAAAAACACATGATCGCTGCCGACCATGTTGATGGCCGACACCGGCATGTTGAACATGCGCGATGCAATGCGCACGACCGGGTCCAGGCTGGGCAGCGGATGCTGCGGATCGAGCCCGTATTCCGACAGGGCGCGCAGCCTCTCGGTTTCGGTCGGCAAAGGTGGGGGGCATTTCATCTACAGCCTCCTTTCTATTTCTCCTCGTGCTGCGCCGTCTGGTTCCCCCGGCGTTGCGCGGGCAAGCCGCGCAACTGCCAACCGCATTGCCGCGCCGCCATTGCTGACCACGCGGCGGGTGGTGTCGCCGATCAATGCGTGTTTGTCCTGCGCTACAGCGAAACCGACGCCACATTTGCCGGAGGCGTCGGCGGGAGAACCAGTTTCGAAGTGTGACGCGGCTGAAAAATTATGGAAGACAAATCTGTAACTGATTCTTCCGACATATGAATTTATCGCACATGCCTGCGATTTTCCAGCTGGCGGCGCGCGTTTGACCTCACCCCCCGCGTTACACCACCCACGCGTCAAAAGCATTTCCAGACGCCAAAAATCGACCATTTTCTTGCGCGGAATGTTTCAGCTTGCATTCATCGTTGCGTAATACGCGGCAAACAGAATGCGGGCCTCGATCAGCCTCCACGGGAAAAAGGAAAATGAAGCACTGGAATCGGAATGCGCTGGCCTGCGCAATGATGAGCGCGATGGCGCTGGTTGCGGGCTGCGGCGGGGACAACGACAGCGATAACAGCAGCGACCCCGAAACGCCGCCCGTCACCGAACCTCCCGTGCAGGCTCGTCCGCTGGAGCTGACGATTCTCCACATCAATGATCACCACTCCACGCTGGACGGCAGGGACCGCACGCTGACCCTGAAGAACGCGGCCGGGACCGATACCGAAGTGACCGTGTCCGCCGCCGGCATGCCGCGCGTAAAAGCCGCCATCGACCAACTGGCCGCCAACTCGCCGAACGTGCTCAAGCTGCATGCGGGCGACGCGCAGACCGGCACGCTGTACTTCAACCGCGCCGGCGCGCCGGGCGAGGCCGATGCCGCGCTGATGAACACGGTTTGCTTCGACGCCATGGCGGTCGGCAACCACGAATTCGACAAGGGCGACGACGGCCTGAAGCGCTTTGTGGACTTCCTGCATGCCGGCGCCTGCCAGACGCCGGTTCTTAGCGCGAACGTCAATTTCGGCGCGAGCTCGCCGCTCAAGGGCTCCGACCTGATCAAGCCCGCCGTCGTGGTGGAGCGCGATGCGCAGAAGATCGGCCTCGTCGGCCTGACCATCGCCAGCAAGACCAAGGAATCGTCGAGCCCCAACGCGGACACGACGTTCACGGACGAAGCCGTGGCCGCGCAGGCGCAGATCGACGCCCTGCGCGCCAATGGCGTCAACAAGGTCATCCTGCTCAGCCACATCGGCTACGGCTACGACAAGGAAGTGATCGCCAAACTGAGCGGCGTCGATGTGGTGGTGGGCGGCGATTCGCACACGCTGCTGGGTCCCGACTCGATGAAGACGATGGCCGTGGGCACGCCGGGCGGCGCCTATCCCACCCGTCTGGCCGACAAGGACGGCAAGCCGGTCTGCCTGGTGCAGGCCTGGGAATACTCGCAAGTCGTGGGCGAACTGAAGGTCAGCTTCGACGCCAACGGCGACGTGACGAACTGCGCTGGCACGCCCCACGTGCTGATCGGCGCCGACTACCGCGTCAAGTCGGGCAGCGCCCTGGTCGCGGCCTCCGATGCCGATCGCGCCGCCTTCAAGGCCGGCGTCTCGGCCAGCGGCTTCCTGCGCGAGCAGACGCCGGACGCCGCCGCGCTGTCGGTGTTGCAACCGTTCAAGGCCAAGATCGACATCTTCAGCAAGACCAACGTCGCCCAAGTGCCGCTGGAACTGTGCTTCCGCCGCATTCCGGGTCCCACGCCGACCAGCAACGCGGCCAGCCCCGCATGCGAGAGCGAAGGCAACGTGGCCCTGCGCGGCGGCGACATCCAGCAGTTGGTGGCGCAAGCCTATCTGGACGTGGCCAACGCCGAATACGGCGGCGCCGACATGACCTTGCAAAGCGGTGGCGGTGTCCGCCGCGCGCTGAACGGCACCGTGACGGCCGCCGACGTGATCGCTGTCGTGCCCTTCGGCAACATGCTGTGGCGCCTGGACCTGACCGCCAACGAGGTCACGTCCATGATCGAGGACGGCCTGGACGCCACGTACAAGCCGGGCGGCAAGGACGGTCCTTACCCGTACGCGGCCGGCCTGCGCTGGGACGTGACCGCCTCGAACGCCAAGGGCAGCCGCGCCAGCAATATCCAGTACCTGGACCAGGCCACCAGCACGTGGCTGCCGCTGGACAACGCGCGCACCTATCGCCTGTTTGTGCTCAGCTTCAATGCGACCGGCGGGGATGGCTACACGACGCTGGCCAACGTGCCGGCCGAGCGCCGTTCCGACATCGGCGTGCTGGATGCGGATGTGTTCCAGGCCTACATCGACATGCAGACCAAGAATGTGGGCACCGGTCTGCCGGTTCTGAACCGCATCGACAACGACCGGTACAGCACGCATAACTGGCTGCCGTGATTGTCACAATACCTTGAACACCGGCTGCCTCGTACCGGTCTTACCGACCGAGGGATGGCGGCCGGCGGCAAGCCAGCACATCACATCGAACGTCAGTTCAGAGCCCGTGGGAGCGCGTTCGCCGAAGGTCGCGAGCACTTGCGATACGGTGGCGGGCGGACGCCTGGCGCTGGATGCGCAAGGGTCGCAGCCAGTCCATCGAGTTCACCGCCAAGCCTTGGGACGAGTCGGTGGTGGTCGATGACGATATCGTTAATGCCCGACATCCGCTCGCTGCCCATGGGCAGCAGCGGTTCAAATCCTGTAAAAGCGAATAACTGACAAGGCGCACGCATGAACAGCAACGAAGGGATCCCGGTATCGGTCTATACGCGATGGCACCAGTTGTCGGTGCCCCTGGCGTTCGCGTTGGCCGCCGGCAGCTTCATGCTCGTGGTGTTCAATCGCGGGCCGATCGGACTGGCCGCCGTGCTTGCCGTGCTGGGCCTCTTCGTGCCGCCGTTGGTTGCGTTCAAGGGGTTTCCCACGCGCAATGATGTCAAGGTGACGGCCGAAGGTCTGGAGTTTTCGCGCCGCAAGCCCATCGCCTTCGGCGAGCTGGCCAGTTGGGGCACGGACGATTACCTCAAGCTGGTCCGTCGCGGCCTGCCCACCGTGCTGGTCAGCGCGGTGGACCTGCCCCGGCGTGAGCGCCTGTTGCGCGAGTTTGAGCAGGCATTGGCGGCGTGGCAACAGCGCCAGCCGGCCGGTACGCAGGCGGCGCGCCGCACGCATTTCTATGGTTCCACCGGGGGGCGTCTGGTCGGCTTGGGAATCACCGCCCTGGGCGCGGGATCGGCCATCATGGCGCTGAACCTGCGCGAGCCATCGGTGTCGCTGGCCATCGTCGGCGGGCTCGGGGCGTTGTTCGGGTTGGCGATGGTGTTTGGCCGGCGCGGGTGAGGCGCGCCGATCCGCCCTGAGAAAGCGCGTATTGCTTACTGGGGCTGGTGCGCGCCACGCGTACAAAATGTTGCCCGGCGCCCCATTTACGCTTGCTAGCATGATCCTCGCCGGAATGATCCGGCATTCGGATGGATGGACAGTGGAGGTTGCCATGAATTCAAGAAGAACACTCAACCGGATCGCCGTGTTTGCGGCGGCGGGCGCCTTGATGGCTGGTTGCGCGACGCAACAGCAAACGAACACCGCTGTCGGTACGGGCGCGGGTGCGGCCTTGGGCGCGGGCATCGGCGCTTTGATCGGGCACGGCAAGGGCGCCGCGATCGGGGCCGGCATCGGCGCGGTGGCGGGCGGCCTCGTGGGCTACAACTGGAAGGTCGTGAAAGATGACGTGCAGAAGTCCGGCGCGTCGTCGCTCGGCATCGACGTCGTCGAAATGCCCGACGGCAGCCTGAAGGTCAATATTCCGAGCGGCGTGTCGTTCGATACGGACAAGACGCAGCTCAAGCCGGCGTTGCTGCCGGTGCTGGACAGCGTGGCGCGTTCGCTGAATCAGCACCCTGAACTGCGGGCCAAGGTGGTCGGCCATACCGACAGCACCGGCGCGCTGGCGCATAATCAGACGTTGTCAGTGAACCGCGCCAAGAGCGTGACGGATTACCTGGCCAAGCAGGGCGTGGCTGGCACGCGTCTGTCGGTGGAAGGCCGCGGCCCGAACGATCCGATCGGCGACAATGCGACCGCCGAAGGGCGCGCGCTGAACCGGCGCGTGGAGATCTACCTGTACGCGGTCCAGCAATAAGCGCGGGCGCGTCATTTGCTGTCAGGCGGTTGGCGCGATGCGCCGCCGCCTTTCTTTACGGAGTCTGACATGAGCGATTTTCCCCCCGCCCGCATCGGCACCGATATCGCGATTGCCGCGCTCACCGGCTGGCAGGCCGTGGCCGAGCGCGATGCCATCGAAAAACGCTACCGCTTTCCCAATTTCAATGCCGCGTTCGGCTTCATGGCGCGCGTCGCGATGTTCGCGGAAAAGCTGAATCATCACCCCGAATGGACCAACGTCTACAACCGCGTGGATGTGACGCTGACCACGCATGACGCCGGCGGCGTGACCGAGCTGGACGTGCGGATGGCGCAGTTCATGGACGAAGCCGCCGAGCACGCGGGCGCGACTGCGCCGAAAGCGCAGCCCTGATCACTGCCCTGAACGCAGCCGGCCCGGCGCTCAGTCCGCGGCGTCGCCGGCCTCGGCTTGCAGGTGGCCGATCAGGCGATCCAGCATGTCGCCGAATTGCCGCTGTTCGTCGGCGGTCAGGCAGTTGAAGATGTCGTCGTTGCGGCGCGCAATGAGGTCGATGATGCGGCGGTAGTGCGTCAAGCCCTCGGCGGTCGGCGCCAGCACGACGCCACGTCCGTCCGACGCCGATACCGTTTTCTCCACCAGCCCGCGATCCACCAGCGCCTGCGCGGATCGGCTGGCCTGGCCCTTGTTCAGGTTGGCGGCGCGCGCCAGGTCATTGACCGAGAGCGGCGCAAACCGGCCGATGGCGGCAAGGCAGCGCGCCTCGCCCAAGGGAATGTCGCAATCCTTCAGATAAGCCCGATTCGTGTCCCGGTCCGTGATCTTGTTGAGCACGTGCAGGCGGTAGGTGAGGAATCGTTCCAGAGGGGGCGTTTTCACGTCGGGCGGGCGGGGTCGGCGCCCGCGGAAGAGGAGACCGGATAGTTTGCCATGGCGCCGTCCTCGAGACTGGCGGCTTCCGCCTGCGCCAGCAGCGCCAGAGCTTCCTGCGCGGAAGGCAGACGGCTCAGCAACGACAATCCGAGGATCGACAGAAAGAGTGGCGCGCGCGCTTCGCCGACGCGCGTCAGCGCCTGCGCCATGCTGGTGTAGACCTGGTCCAGTGATTCGTTGTTCATGCTTGGCCTTTCTGGGTGGCGTTCAAGTTCAGCGAGGGGTAGTAGGGCGCTAGCGCCGCGCGCAGTTCACCGGCGGCGGGCGCGATCCAGCGCCCCAGCACGTAGCCGTCCGGACGGAGCAGGTAGACGGAGCCTGTTTGATTGCCGTAACGCGCGGCAAGCTGGCCGTGCGGGTCGGCCAGGCCGTCGTCGCCCGCGTGCAGCACCCGCAGCGGATGCGGCGCGTTTTGCGTGTCCGCAGCCAGTGTGTTTAACGCCGCCGACAAAGCCGCATCGGGCGCAATGGCCAGCGCGACGAAGCCCGCGCCAAAGCTGGCGGTCAGGTACTGCGGCTTGTCGCCGTCTTGCAGCAGCACGTCGGGCGCGGGCTGTCCGGGCGCGGCGGCCGGGCCGGCTTCTGGCGCGCGGTCCTCGCGGTTCAAGGGCGAGGTGTCATAGGAGATGGGCGCGGACTGGCGCGGATTGATGAGCGACCGTACGCCGTCGTCCACCAAGGCCAGGCGCAGCGCGGCCTCGCGCATCAGCCGGAAGCCGAAATCCGGCGGCGCCATGAATTCCGTGCTTTTCGCACCATAGGCCAGGTTCTGCCGCGTGGCATGCACGCGCTCGATGCTGTAGCTGTCCAGCAGGGTGTCGGGCGACTGGCCCTTCAGCACCCACGCCAGCTTCCATGCCAGATTGCCGGCGTCGTCCAGCCCGGAATTCAGGCCGCGCACGCCGAAGATGGGCACGAGGTGGCCTGCGTCGCCCGCGAACAGCACGCGGCCGTGGCGGTAGCGGTCCAGCGTCAGGCACTTGGCGTTGTAGATGGAGATCCAGAGCGGCTTCCAGGGCGCGGTCTCGCCGATCATGTCCAGATGGCTTTGCACGCGGGGCAGCACGTTTTCCGGCTTGACGGCCTCGTCGGGATCTTCGTCGTCGCGGATCTGGTAATCGATGCGCCAGACATTGCCGGGCTGGCGGTGCATCAGCAGCGTGGAGCCGGGATTGGACGGCGGATCGAACCACGCCAGGCGCTCGACGGGCCGTTGCGATTCCTGTTCGATATCGACGATGACGTAGCGGCCTTCGTACTGCATGCCTTCCAGCTTCAGGCCCATGGCTTCGCGCACCGTGCTGCGCCCGCCGTCGCAGGCAACAAGCCAATCGGCGCGCACCGTCTGGCGGGCGCCGTCCGCCTCCACCTCGACCGATACGCCGTCCGGACCGGGCTGCACGGCAGTGACGCGTGCCGAGCAGGCGAGGGTGGCGCGGCCGGGATGGCGCCGCATGGCCTGGTGCGCGAATTCCTCCACGTAGTACTGCTGGATGTTCACCATCGGGGCGTACCGCTGCAGGGGATCGTGCGGCATCTGGAAGTGCAGGACTTCGCGGTCGCGGTAATAGCTGCGCCCGCCTGTCCAGGCCAGACCGGTGTCGATCAGCGGCCGGTCGGCGCCGATCCAGCTCAAGATCTCCTGCGACCGGCGCGACATGCAGATGGCGCGGCTGCCGCTGCAATAGCCTTCATCGGCCTCTACGGTGAGCGAGGCAATGCCGTACTCGGCGAGCAGGGCGGCCAGGGTCAGACCGACCGGACCGCCGCCGGCGATCAGGACGGGAACGTGCGAAGGGAGCGTCATGCCGTCTCCAGAATTTGGTTGTTTGCGCAACTATATGCGCGGTATGTTGCGCACGCAACCAATTTTTCAAGGCGATAAAAAACCCGCCAGTGGGCGGGTTTGGGGTCAATTCAGGCCGGCGAGAGGCCTTCATTCAGGGGCGCATGCTTCAGTTCGGCAAGTCTCAGTTGCGTACGTTGTAGATGCGCATCGCCTGCTGTTTCTGGTTGGGGTCCAGCACACGCAGCACCACGACCCTTGCGGTAAAACCGTCGGGCAGCTTGAGCTGGCCCAGCGCGTAGTCGTAGCGATCGACCGTGAGCGCGGGGCCTTCCGGCGTCACGGTGGCGGCGCGGCCGTTGGGGTAGGAGCCTTCGATGGCGAAGGTCAGCGTGCCCTTGAACGGCGCGCCCGTGCGGTCTTCGCGCATCACCAGCACCTGATAATCCAGCAGGCCGGGGGCGCGCTTGAAGGTGGCCGAACGGATGCCGAGATTGCCGCCGCGGGGGTCGGGCGGCATGGCGTCCTGGAACAGCACCAGTTCCTTGTTCAGCGTTTCGATCTTGGCGCGGCTTTCCGCCAGGTCGCTGGTCAGCTTTTCGTGGCCGGACTTGTTGGCGTCGCGCTGCTGCGTGGCTTCTTCAAGTTGGGTCTGCAGGCGCTGGCGCTCCATGTTGGAGGCGCTGAGCTCGCTGTGCAGCTGTTCGGATTGTTCGACGGTCAGGCGTTGCGGGCCGTAGTTGGTTTGCAGGAAGAGCACGCCGCCCGCGCCAAGCGCAATGCCAACCATCAGCAGGACGAGCCAGCGCGGCATGCGGCGCGTGCGTTGCCCCGGCTGGTATACGGAGGGCTTGAACGTGGCCCGTTGCGATCTTCCAAACATCCCCATTCCTAGAAAACTTCCTGTGTATATGCCTGTCGGCAAGCGGCGCGCGCATGCCAAAGCGTCAGAGAATACCCCGTTAGCCGGGGGCGATGCGTGCGCAGACAAGCCTCGTTGCGCACCTTGATATTGTGAAATATGTGGGTGTCAGGCGGCCGTGCCAGCCAGTTCCGCGTCCAGGTCCGCAAGCCGTTGCGGGGTGCCGACATCGGTCCATCGGCCCGAATGATGGGCGCCGCGCACCCGGTCCTGGCCCATCGCCTGCCTGAGCAGCGGCGCCAGCGGCGCTGCGGCGCCGCGCGGGACATCCGCGAACAACGAAGGATGGTAGACGCCCACGCCGGCAAAGGTCAAACGCGGCTCGCCCTGTGCCAGCACGCGCCCATCGGCCGTCAGGATGAAGTCGCCGGCAGGATGGTGCGCGGGGTTGTCCACCAATAGCAGCCAGGCGCCGCCGTGCGTGGCGAGGGACGCGGCCTGTTGTGCGGCGGCCGGATCCCAGTCGCACCAGATGTCGCCATTGATGACGAGGAACGGGTCGTCGCCGAGAAGGGGGAGCGCCTGCGCAATGCCGCCCGCGGTTTCCAGCGCGGTGGCTTCGGCCGAATAGCGGATGCGCACGCCGAGCGCCGCGCCATCGCCCAGCGCGCGTTCGATTTCGTGGCCGAGCCAGGCGTGGTTGATGACGATGTCGCGGATACCGGACGCGGCCAGGCGTTCCAGGTGCCAGACGATCAGCGGCTTGCCGCCCACCGGCAGCATGGGCTTGGGCAGGCGGTCGGTCAGCGGGCGCATGCGTTCGCCGCGGCCCGCGGCGAGGATCATGGCGCGCATCAGAACGTGTATCCGACGCTGACCTGGCGGTCGTCCAGGCGGTCCAGCAGGCGCAGGAGCGGCGTGAAGACGCCGTAGCGCTGCGCCACCTGGCGGACGTAGCCGTTCACGCGCGGCATGTGCGCCAGATAGTGCGCTTTGCCGTCGCGATGGTTCAGACGGGCGAAGACGCCCAGGATGCGCAGGTTGCGCTGCAGCCCCATCCATTCATAGGCGCGGTGGAAGTCGGCGAAATCGGCATCGACGGGCAGGCCGGCGGCGCGCGCCATTTCCCAGTAGCGGATCGCCCAGTCAAGCTGCTGCGGTTCTTCCCAGGTGGTCCGGGCGTCGGTCACCAGCGACGCCAGATCGTAGGTGATGGGGCCGGCCAACGCGTCCTGGAAGTCGATGACGCCGGGGTTGGGTCCGTACTGCGGCTGGTCGCAGACCATCAGATTGGGCGAATGAAAATCGCGGTGCACCAGCACTTGGGGCTGTCCGCCATTGCTGGCCGACAGCAGGGCGAAGATCTTTTCGAGGGCGTTGGCGGTCTTGTCGTCCAGCGTGACGCCGTGATGCTTTTGCACGTACCACTCGGGAAACAGCTTGAGTTCGTCGGCCAGGCGCGCGCTGTCGTAAGTGCCCAGGCCGGCGGTCGAGGCCTTTTGCAGCTTGACCAGGGCGGCCAGCGCCTCGCGGTACAGCGTCTGCAACTGGGCGTCGTCCAGTCCATCCTGGATGCGCTGGTAATAGGTTTGTTCGCCCAGATCGGACAACAGCAGCAGGCCCTGGTCCAGGTCCTGCGCCAGCACCGCCGGCACGTTCAGCCCGGCGTCCGCCAGCAGTTTGTCCACGTGCAGGAAGGGGCGGCAGTCCTCGTGTTGGGGCGGGGCGTCCATGACAATCAGGGTGCGCGATCCGGCGTCCAGCCTGAAGTACCGGCGAAAGCTTGCGTCAGCTGACGCGGGGCGCAGCGTCTCCACGGCCAGGTTCAGGGCAGGGGGCAGGCCTTGCAGCCAGTTGCGCACCTGCGCCAAGCGGGGGGCGTGATCGTTTTTCAAGGAAGATCCGTGTCAGAAGGGCAAAATTGCGGAAAATTCGATTTGGCGAACATAAGGCTGGGCGTTGTTCGCGGCTTCTCTATAATACCGGCTCATTTCCGTCAGCATTGGCCCCCCGTGGGCGCCTTTGTCCGGCTCTCCCATGGTCAAAAAGGGCTGTTTTCACTCGTGCGCAAGGTTCCGTGGTTGATCCTATCTGTTGTCAGCGTCGCCGCCGGAGCCGCCCAGGCTCAAGGTAGCCCGGACGCCGCTGCTTCCGCGCCGTCGGTCACGTCAACCCCCCAACTGCGCACGTCTCCCGGCCTGCGCATGCACCGGTTGCCCGACGAGAGCATTCCCGCTTTCATGGAAGCGGACGCCATTTCAGGCGACCCCGACTACGAGCTCACGCTATCCGGCAACGCGCAGGTGCGTCGCATCGATGGCGTGATCAAGGGCGACGAAATCAATTACCGCAAGGACACCGGCAAGGTCGACGTGCGCGGCAACGCCCGCATGATGCGCGACGGCACGCTGGTGACCGGGCCGTCCGCCACGTTCAATGTGGACCGGTACTCCGGCGAGGTCGAAAAACCCAACTTCTGGCTGGGCGCCACCGGCGGCTTCGCCGTCGCCGACCACGCGGATATTTTCAGCAAGTCGCAGATGCGGCTGCACACGGTGACGTACAGCGGCTGCCCTTGCGAAAACCCGTCGTGGTACATCAAGGCCAATTCGGTCGATATCGACTTCGACGAAAACGAGGGCGTGGCCCGCGGCGGCGTCTTGTATTTCAAGGACGTGCCGATCCTGGCCTCGCCCTACATGACCTTCCCGGTCAAGCGCGAGCGCAAATCGGGTTTCCTGATCCCGACCTACGGCACCACCAGCCAGGGCGGCTTCGACATTTCGATTCCGTACTATTTCAACCTGGCGCCCAATTACGACTTGACGGTGCAGCCGCGCTACTTCTCCAAGCGCGGCACTCAGTTGGGCGGCGAGTTCCGCTATCTGGGTTACACGTACGGCGGCATGCTGGACGGCACCTATCTGCCCGATGATGACGTGACGGGCAAAGACCGCTGGATGTACTGGTGGCGTCACCAGCAGCGTTTCTCGCACGGCTTCTATACAGACTGGGATATCGCCAAGGTATCCGACGACAATTACTTCCGCGACATTTCGCAGCTGGGCCTGAACCAGGCGTCCACCACGTACCTGCCGCAGCGCGGCCGCGTGGGCTGGGTCTCCGATCACTGGAGCGCCTACGCGCAGGTCTACAAGTTCCAGACGCTGCAGGATCCCGACGCGCCGCTGGTTCCGCCGTACAACAAAGAGCCCGAGATCTACCTGCGCGGTTCGCGCTACGACTGGGGCGGCTTCGATGTGGACTGGACCTCGACCGCCGTGCGCTTCAGCATGCCGCAGTACGGCGCCGCCCTGCGCGCGCCCGACGGCGACCGTCTCCAGAGCTATGCGGCAATCTCGTATCCGATCGTGCGTCCGGGCTGGTTCTTCACGCCCAAGGCGGGCATCAACTACACGTCCTATCAGACCAAGTGGTATGGGGTGGACGCGCAGGGGCTCAATGGCGGGTCGGCCGTTGGCCTGCCGCGCTCGCAGTCCCGCACGCTGCCCATCATGTCGGTGGACACGGGCCTGATCTTCGAGCGCGACACCACGCTGTTCGGCAAATCTTCCACGCAGACGCTCGAACCGCGCCTGTACTACCTGAACGTGCCGTACCGCGACCAGTCCAAGCTGCCGGTGTTCGACACGTCGCTGGCCGACTTCAGCTTTACCCAGGCCTTCGAGGAAAACATCTACTCGGGCGGCTGGGACCGTATCGCCAACGCCAACCAGCTGACCGCGGCGCTGACGACGCGCTGGCTCGACGCCGATACCGGCTTCGAACGCCTGTCGCTTGGCGTGGCGCAGCGTCTGTACTTTGAAGACCAGAAAGTCACGCTGCCGCTGGAAACCCCGCGGACGGACGTGCGCTCCGATTTCCTCGTAGGTGTCTCCGCCGCGTTGACGGACACGCTGAACACCGACGTGGCCGCGCAGTACAACCCTTACGACAACAATTGGTCGCGCGGGCTCATCAGCGCGCGCTGGTCGCCTCAGCGCTTGACCACCGTGGCGGTGGCCTACCGCTACCAGCGCGACCCCCAGCCTGGCGTGTTCTACCAGCCGCAGGGCCAGAACCAGGTCAGCCTGGCCGTTCAATGGCCGTTCAATAAGCGGTGGTACGGTGTGGGCCGGGTGGACTATTCTTTGCGTTCCGGACCGTCCAGCACGCTGGCCAATACGACGGAATCCCCCCGCGTGACGCAGGCCATCGCTGGCCTGGAGTACAAGGGCGACTGCTGCTGGGTGGGCCGCATGGTCTACCAGCGCTACGCCGTATCGGCGGCGGACACCAACTCCGCGCTGTTCTTCCAGCTTGAACTCACGGGCCTGGGTTCCCTCGGAACCGACCCCATGAGCCTGCTGAACAGAAGTATCCCCGGTTACACGCGCGTCACGCCGCCCGCGCAGACCGGGACCACATTTGAAAGGTATGAATGATGCGTAGGTTGCACTCTTTGCGCCGCCTCTCCGGCAAGGCGCTGCTGCTGGCCTTGTGCGCCGGCTTGCCCGCCGCCCATGCGGCCGAGCAGACCGCCCGCGGCGCCAACAGCGCCAAGGCCGCTCCGGCCGCGCAGAACAGGGAAGCGCCCGCGCCCAAGGGCGAGCAGTTCGTGGACGGCATCGCCGCGATCGTCGACAAGGACGTGATCACGCTGCGCGAACTGCGTGACGCTTCCCAGCGCATCGCCGGCGAACTCCAGTCGCGCGGCATCCAGGTGCCGGACGCCCAGACGCTGCAACACCAGGTGCTGCAGCGTCTCATCATGGAACGCGTTCAGCGCCACGAAGCCGACCGCCTGGGCATCCGGGTGGATGACGCCCAGATCGACACGGCCATCCAGGCCATCGCCGCCCGCAACAAGATCACCGTGGCGCAACTGCGCCAGGAACTCGAAAAGTCCGGCACGTCCTGGGACGGGTACCGCAAGTCGCTGCGCGACGAGATCCGCTCGGATCGCCTGCGCCAGCGCGCGGTCGACTCGACCATCGTCATTTCCGACGCGGAAGTCGACGCCTTCCTGAAAGATCAGCGCCGCAACCCCGCTTTCGCCGCGGCTCCCCCGCAGGCGGCGCCCCAAGCGCAACCCCAGCCTCAGCCGCAGGCAGCACCCGAGCAGGCAGCCGCCGCCGGTCCCATGCTGTACGCCCTGGCGCAGATTCTGGTGCGCGTGCCGGAAGGCTCGTCGCCCGATCAGCTGGCGCTGCTGCGCAAGAAGGCCGAAGGCCTGTTGGCGCAAGCCAAGCGCGGCGATGACTTCGCAAGCCTTGCCGCGGCGTCGTCCGACGGCCCCGAGGCGCTGCAGGGCGGCGTCATGGGCGTCCGTCCGCTGGACGGCTGGCCCGACCTCTTCGTCAAGGCGGTCAGCAACCTGCAGAAGGGCCAGGTCAGCCAGCTCATCCAGAGCGGCAACGGTTTCCACATCATCAAGGTGGTGGACCGCGGCACCGCCCAGCCCGCGCCCAGCCGCACGGCCCGCGCTCCGGCGCCGCAAGCCGCCCCGCAACCGGCTCCGCAGCCGGCCGCAAGTCCCCAGGCGCCGCAGGGTCCCACGCAAGTCGTTCAAACGCGTGCCCGCCACATCCTGATCAAGACGTCGACCGTCATGAGCGACGATCTGGCCCGCCAGCGCCTGGAGCAGGTTCGTCTGCGCCTGGTGAACGGCAGCGCCAAGTTCGAGGAAATGGCGCGCCAGTATTCGCAGGATGCCACCGCGCCGCAGGGCGGCGAACTGGGATGGCTGAACCCGGGTGAAACCGTGCCGCCGTTCGAGGCCGCGATGAACGCGCTGCAACCTGGCGAAATCAGCCAGCCCGTGCAGTCGCCGTTTGGCTGGCACCTGATCCAGGTCGAAGAACGCCGCGATCACGATGCGACCGACGACCTGGCCCGCATGCGCGCCCGCCAGACGCTGTTTGAACGGCGCGCCCAGCCGGCCTTCGAAGACTGGCTCGAGCAACTGCGTGCACAGGCGTATGTCGACAACCGCCTCGAAAAGCAGCAGAAGATCCAGCAGAACAACCGCTAAACGCATTACGGGCTTTTCATGTCTCAACACCAGGCGCGCAAGCGCTTTGGCCAGAACTTCCTGACCGACGACAGCGTCGTCGAGTCCATCGTCCGGGCGGTTGCGCCCGCCCGCGACGATGCCGTGGTCGAGATCGGCCCAGGCCTGTCCGCGCTGACGCGGCCGCTGCTCGAGCGTCTGGACCATCTCACCGCGGTCGAAATCGACCGCGATCTGGCCGCCCGCCTGCGCAAGCAGTTCGAGGCATCGCGCCTGACCGTGGTCGAAGCCGATGCGCTGACGGTGGATTTCTCGCAGTTCGGCAGCGCGCTGCGCGTCGTGGGCAATCTGCCCTACAACATCTCCAGCCCGTTGCTGTTTCACCTGATGACGTGGGCCGACCACATCCGCGATCAGCATTTCATGCTGCAGCGCGAAGTGATCGACCGCATGGTGGCCAAGCCCGGCTCCGGCGACTTCAGCCGCTTGTCCGTGATGCTGCAATCGCGCTATCGCATGCACAAGCTGTTCGACGTGCCGCCCGAGGCCTTCGATCCGCCGCCCAAGGTGGTATCGGCCATTGTGCGCATGGTGCCGCTGCCGGCGGACCGCTTGCGGCCCATCAGCGAGCGCGCCTTCGAAACCGTGGTGGCGCGCGCCTTTTCGCAGCGCCGCAAGATGCTGCGGCGGGTGCTGGCCGACTGGGCGCCGCAAGTGCCCTGGGAAGCGCTGGAGATTGCGCCGACCGCCCGCGCCGAGGACATTTCGGTCGACCGCTACATCCGCCTGTCGGATGCGCTAGTCGAGGCTGGAGTGTTGGCGCGGGACTGACGTCCTTTCAGTATGGCAAAGCAATGCAAAAAGGCCCCGCGGGGCCTTTTTGCTCTTTTTGCATTCAGGCGCTGGGGGAGACGGTGTCAGACACCCTGGGGAGATGGACGTCAGCCTGTGACGGCGGTGCTGCGGGTGTCAGACACCTTGGCGAATCAGCGGGTGTCTGACGCCTGGCATGGCGAAGACCGCAACGTTGCAGGCGCAGATGTTTGCCCCAGGCGCCCAATCACAGCATGCGTTTCTGCGCCGCCATCCACAGCTGCATCACGTCGCGCGCGCGGTCGGTAAGCAGGCGCTCGGCGTCCGCCAGGGCCTGCTGCAAGGTGATGGGGCCGGGGGCCAGGCTGAATGCGGCGCTGATGCCGCAGGCGTGCAGGGCTTCGTAGCCGTCGCCCAGAGAACCGGCCAGCGCCACGACGGGAACGCCCGCGCGCTGCGCAATCTTGGCGACGCCCGCCGGTGTCTTGCCGCGCAGGGTCTGTGCATCCATCCGGCCTTCGCCGGTGAACACCAGCGTCGCGCCTTCGACCGCTTCGGCCAAGCCACCCAGCTCCGCGACGATCTCCACGCCGGGGCGGAAGTGCGCGTTGAGAAACGCCTTGGCGGCAAAGCCCAGGCCGCCCGCGGCGCCCGCGCCGGGCGCATCGCGGTGGTCGGCGTTCAGATGGCGCGCGCACACGTCGGCAAAGTTGCCCAGCATCGTGTCCAGCGTCTGCACCTGTTCCGGCGTCGCGCCCTTTTGCGGCCCGAAGACATGCGAGGCGCCCTGCGGTCCGCACAACGGGTTGTCGACGTCGGAAGCGATGTCGATGCGGACCTGCGCCAGCCGAGGGTCCAGACCGCGCGTGTCGATCGAGGCAAGCTGCCCCAGCGCGCCGCCGCCCGGCGGCAGGCTGTTGCCGCCGGCGTCCAGCAGCCGCACGCCCAGCGCCGTCAGCATCCCGGCGCCCGCGTCGTTCGTGGCCGAGCCGCCCAGACCCAGAATGATGCGCGTGGCGCCCGCGTCCAGCGCCGCGCGCATCAGCTCGCCCACGCCGTGGCTGCTGGCACGCATCGGGTCGCGCTTGGACGGTGCAATCAATTCAAGGCCCGCCGCCGCAGCCATTTCGATGATGGCGGTGCCGTCTTCCAGCAGCCCCCACACGGCGTCGACCTTGTGGCCGAGCGCGTCGTTTACGGTGATCTGCCGCTCCTTGCCGCCGGTGGCGGCCAGCACGGCCTCGACGGTGCCTTCGCCGCCGTCGGCCATCGGGACGCACACCGTATGCGCGCCGGGAAAGGCCGCCTTGACGCCGCGCGCAATGGCGGCGGCCGCATCAGGCGCGGAAACGCTTTCTTTGAACGAGTCGGGAGCGATGACGATTTTCACGGGTGTCGTTGGGCGTGTTGAGGGTCGGAAATGTCACCCATGATACCCGTGGCAACGCGGCCGGCGTACCATAGCGCTTTCGTTGTTTTTGCGAGAGTGGACCGCCATGCCTGTATTGCGCCGCACCAAAATTGTCGCCACCCTGGGACCCTCGACCTCGTCGCCCGAACGCATCGACGCGCTGATTCGCGCGGGGCTGGATGTGGCGCGGCTGAACTTCTCGCACGGCAGCGCGGACGATCACCGCGAACGCGCGCGCCTGGTGCGCGAGATCGCCGCCAAGCAAGGCCGCTTCGTCGCCATCATGGGCGACTTGCAAGGGCCCAAGATCCGCATCGCACGCTTTGTCGACAAGCTGGTGCATCTGCAGGTGGGCCAGCCGTTCACGCTGTCGCGCGTGCATCCCAAGGACGCCGGCACCGCCAGCATCGTGGGCATCGATTACCCCGAACTCGTCACCGACTGCCGCGTGGGCGACGAGCTGCTGCTCGATGATGGCCGCGTCGTGCTGGTCGTCGACCGCGTCGAAGGCGACGAGGTCCACACCACCGTCACGGTGGGCGGCCCGCTGTCCAACAACAAGGGCATCAACCGCCGCGGCGGCGGCCTGTCAGCGCCCAGTCTTACCGACAAGGACCGCGTCGACATCAAGCTGGCCGCCGAAATGGAACTGGACTACGTGGCCGTGTCGTTCCCGCGCTATGGCAGCGACATCGACGAGGCCCGCACCCTGCTTGCCGCCGCCGGCAGCCAGGCGTGGATCATCGCCAAGATCGAACGCGCCGAAGCCGTGGCCGACGACGAAGCCCTGGACGCGCTGATCCGCGCCAGCGATGGCGTGATGGTGGCTCGCGGCGACCTGGGCGTGGAAGTCGGCGATGCCGAACTCGTGGGCATCCAGAAGCGCATCATCCAGCACGCGCGCACGCTGAATAAGGTGGTCATCACCGCCACGCAGATGATGGAGTCGATGATCTCCAGCCCCATGCCGACCCGCGCCGAAGTCTCGGACGTAGCCAATGCGGTGCTGGACTACACCGACGCCGTCATGCTGTCGGCCGAAAGCGCCTCGGGCCAGTACCCGGTCGAAACTGTGCAGGCCATGGCGCGTGTGTGCCTGGGCGCCGAAAAGCACCCGACCACCACCAAGTCGCATCACCGCATGGGCGAGACCTTCACGCGCTGCGACGAGACCATTGCACTGGCGGCCATGTACGCGGCCAATCACTTCCCCGGCGTGAAGGCCATTATTGCGCTGACCGAAAGCGGGCACACCCCGCTCATCATGTCGCGCATCCGCTCGGGCGTGCCGATTTACTGCTACAGCCCGCACAGCGTGACGCAGAACCGCGTGACGATGTTCCGCGGCGTGTACACCATCCCGTTCTCGCCGTCGGACTACGATCCCGCGGACCTTTCCAACGCCGCCATCGACGAACTGCGTAAACGCAATCTGGTGCAGACGGGCGACTGGGTCATCCTGACCAAGGGCGATTTCTATCGCGACAGCGGCGGCACCAACGGGATGAAGATCCTGCTGGTGGACTGAGCCAGTCTTGAATGAGGGCGCGGCCGGGCGCCAGATGCCGGCCGGCGCGCCCTGCGATCAGCCGAAGAACCAATAGCAGACGCCGATCGCGGCCAGCACACCGGCCAGATCGGCGATCAGCGCGCATCCCACCGCATGGCGCGCGCGCAAGATGCCTACCGATCCGAAATACACCGCCAGCACGTAGAACGTGGTCTCGGTGCTGCCTTGCACCACCGCGGCCAGCAGCGCGGGGAAACTGTCCACGCCAAAGTGCGTCATGGTTTCCAGCATCATGGCGCGCGCCGCGCTGCCCGAGAACGGCTTGACCAGTGCAGTGGGCAGCGCGTCCACGAACCGCGTGTCCCAGTTGGCCTGCGCGGCCACCCAGCGGATGCCGTCCAACAGGAAGTCCAGCGCGCCGGACGCGCGCAGCACACCCACGGCGCACAGCATCGCCACCAGATAGGGCAGCAGGCTCTTGGCGATGTCGAAGCCTTCTTTGGCGCCCTCAATGAAGGCCTCGTACACGGGCACCTTCTTCCAGGCGCCCACGACCAGAAACGCCAGCAGGATGCCGAACAGCGTCAGGTTGCCCATCAGCGAGGACAGCGACGCGATTGCGGCCGCCGACATGCTGGCCAGCAGCGCCATGAATCCGCCCAGCACCAGCGCGGCGCCGCCCAGCCACAGCAGGATGACGGGATCGGCCAGGCGCAGGCGCTGGCACAGCGCCACCGCCAAAAAGCCGGCCAGGGTGGACGCGCTTGTCGCTAGCAGGATGGGCAGAAAAACCAGCGTGGGATCGGGCGCGCCCTGTTGCGCGCGGAACATGAACAGCGTGACGGGCAAGAGTGTCAGCGACGACGCATTGAGCACCAGAAACAGAATCTGCGCATTGGTGGCGGTGTCGGGCTTGGGATTGAGCGATTGCAGCTCGCGCATGGCGCGCAGGCCGATGGGCGTGGCGGCGTTGTCCAACCCGAGGCCGTTGGCCGCGAAGTTGAGCGTGATGAGACCGATGGCCGGATGATTGCGCGGCACCTCGGGCATCAGTCGCGCGAATAGCGGTCCCAGCACGTGCGCCAGCTTTTCGACGAGGCCCGCACCCTCCGCGATGCGCAGGAAGCCGAGCCACAGCGTCAGCGTGCCAAAAAGCAGCACCATTACTTCCACGGACACGCGCGCCATGTCGAACAGGCTGGCGACCATCTGGCGAAAGACCTCGGGATCTCCGATGGCCAGCCAGCGGTACAGCGCGGCCGCGGCGGCGGTGAGGAAGAAGCCAAGCCAGAGTTTGTTCAGCATGCGGACGTGCCCGGACAGCGGTTGATTGCGCATCAGCGCGGCGACGCTCATTGTCGCAGAGTCGGTAAGCCGCAGCTTGGCCGCACGGCGTCAATTCTGGTACTTTGCCCCGATACGTCTTGTAGCGAACAACAGGGGGACCCATGGATTTCAACGCCTGGCGCCGGCGCCGCATTTCGGAACCCGCATACCGCTGGGCCCGCAATGCATTGCCGGCCATGTCGGCCACCGAACGCGAAGCCATCGAAGCCGGCGATAGCTGGTGGGATGCCGACCTGTTCACGGGCAACCCCGACTGGCGCAAGCTCCTGGGCGTGCCGCCCGCCACGCTGACGCCGGATGAACAGCGGTTCATCGACGGCCCCGTGCGCCAGCTTTGCGGCATGCTGGATGAATGGGACATCTCCTGGAACCGGCGTGATCTGCCGCCGCAGGTCTGGGAATTCCTGAAGACGCAGCGCTTCTTCGGCATGATCATTCCGCGGCGCCATGGCGGGCTGGGCTTCTCGCCTTATGCGCACTCCGAGGTGGTGCGGCGTATTTCCGCGTATTCCATCACCGCGGGCGTCACCGTGATGGTGCCGAACTCGCTGGGCCCCGGTGAACTGCTGATGCAGTTTGGCACGTCCGCGCAGCGCGACTACTGGCTGCCGCGGCTGGCCGATGGCCGCGAGATCCCGTGCTTTGGCCTGACCAGCCCCGAAGCCGGATCGGACGCGGCCTCAATGGTGGACACCGGCATCGTGTGCCGCCAGGTGGTGGACGGCCGCGAGCTCATCGGCATCCGGCTCAATTGGCACAAGCGCTACATCACGCTCGGGCCGGTGGCCACGGTGCTGGGGCTGGCGTTCAAGATGTCCGACCCGGACGGCATCCTGGGCGGCGCCAAGGACATCGGCATTTCGGTTGCGCTGGTTCCCACGGAAGCGCCCGGCGTCGAGATCGGCCGCCGCCACCTGCCTGCCATGCAGGTCTTTCAGAATGGCCCCAACTCGGGGCGCGACGTTTTCGTGCCGCTGGATGCGCTGATCGGCGGCGTTGAGCGCGCCGGCCAGGGCTGGCAGATGTTGATGAGCGCGCTGGCGGCCGGGCGCGGCATTTCGCTGCCGTCGCTGTCGGCAGCCGCCGCTGCGATGTGCGCGCACACCACCGGCATGTACGCCCGGGTGCGCGAGCAGTTCGGCATACCGATCGGCAAGTTCGAAGGCGTGCAGGAACGGCTGGCCAGCCTGGCCGGTAACGCGTATCTGGTCGAGGCCGCGCGCCGCCTGACGTGTGCCGCGCTCAACCAGGGCGTCAAGCCCGCGGTCGTGTCCGGCATCATGAAGTACCACGCCACCGAGCGCATGCGCATGTCGGTGAACGACGCCATGGACGTGCACGCGGGCCGCGCCGTCATGGACGGTCCCAGCAATTATCTGGGCTCGCTGTACCGCGCCGTGCCCATCGCCATCACGGTCGAGGGCGCCAACATCCTCACACGCAATCTGATCATCTTCGGGCAGGGCGCGATCCGCGCGCATCCCTACCTGATGCCGGAGATCCTGGCGCTGGGCAATCCCGACGAGGAACGTGGCATCGAGGTCTTTCACGATGTCTTCTGGCGCCATCTGCGCCACGCGGGCATGAACACGCTGCGCGCAATCGGCCGCGCCTGGACGGGCGGCATGCTGGCGCCCGCGCCGGCTTCGGGGCCGGTGGCGGGCCATTACCGGAGGCTGGGCCGCTATGCGTCGGGCTTTGCGCTGCTGGCGGACGCCACGCTCGCGCAGTTGGGCGGCGGCCTGAAGCGCCGCGAAATGATCTCCGCCCGGCTGGGCGATATCCTGTCGGAACTCTATCTGCTGTCCGCGGTGCTCAAGCGCTGGGAAGACGAAGGCCGCAAGCACGACGACCTGCCGCTGGTGCGCTGGTGCATGGCGCAGGGCTACGCCAGCATCGAGAAATCGATGGACCAGGTGCTGCGCAACCTGCCGGTCAAGGTGGTGTCGTGGGGATTGCGGGCGGCCATCCTGCCCTTGCGGCTGGCCAAGGGGCCGGACGATGCGCTGACGCGAGAATGCGCCGAGCTGCTGCTCAAGCCGTCGCCCACGCACGTGCGTCTGGCGGCCGACTTGCAGCGCGAGCCCGGCGAAGATCCGCTGGGCCTGTTGACCCGCGCCTTTGCGCTGGCCGACGCGGTGCAGCCGATCCGCGACCGTCTGCGCCAGTCCAACGTGCGCAACTGGCGCGAGGCCCATCAGCGCGGCGCGATTACGGATGCGCAGGCAGCGCAGCTCGAAGCCGCCGAAGCGACGGTGCTGAGGGTATTGCAGGTGGATGATTTTGCGCCGGAGGCGCTGACGCCGCACGGCGAAGGCGCACCGGCTCAGGAGCAGAAGCAGAATCAGGAGCCGCAGCCGCAGCCGCAACCGCAGCAGCCGCCGCAACAGGAGGACGAGCCCCCCGCTGCGGCAAAACCCGCCGAAAACGCCTAATCGTCCTGGTTCGGGTCCATGCCCGGGAACAGGATTTCAGTGAAGCCGAACTTCGTGAAATCCTGGATCCGGGACGGATACAGGCGGCCGATCAGGTGGTCGCACTCGTGTTGCACGACGCGCGCGTGAAAGCCCTCGGCCTCCCGTTCGATCAACTGACCGTACGGGTCGCGGCCGCTGTAGCGGATGTGGCGGTAGCGCGGCACCAGGCCGCGCAGGCCGGGCACCGACAGGCAGCCTTCCCAGCCGTCTTCCATTTCATCCGACAGCGGCGTGATGACCGGATTGCACAGGATCGTCTGCGGCACCGGCGGCGCGTCGGGATAGCGGTCGTTGCGGTCGAAACCGAAGATCACCAGTTGCAGGTCCACGCCGATCTGCGGCGCGGCCAGGCCTACGCCCTGCGCCGCAGCCATGGTCTCGAACATGTCGTCGATCAGGGCGTGCAGCTCAGGGGTGTCGAAACGCTCGACCGGCGGCGCCACGCGCAGCAGCCGCGGGTCGCCCATTTTCAGGATGGGATGGATCATGGCTGGCGTCCGGATCAGTCCTGGCGGTCTTTCTTCTGGATGAATTCGATCTTGTAGCCGTCGGGATCTTCCACGAAAGCGATGACCGTCTTGCCGTGCTTCATGGGGCCGGCTTCGCGGGTGACCTTGCCGCCGCGTTCCTTGACCTTGTCACAGGCTTCGTAGGCGTTGTCGACTTCCAGGGCGATGTGGCCGTAGCCGTTGCCCAGGTCGTACTTGTCGGTGTCCCAGTTGTGGGTCAGTTCGATGACGGCGCCATCAACTTCGTCCTGGTAGCCCACGAAGGCCAGCGTGAACTTGCCGTCCGGGTAGTCGTTGCGGCGCAGAAGACGCATGCCGAGCACGTTGGTGTAGAAGTCGATGGACGTGTCGAGGTTGCCGACGCGCAGCATGGTGTGGAGCAGACGCATGGGAGGTTTCCTTAAGCGGTGAGAGGTTGGGGGAAAAGCCGGGCATTTCCGACGTGTTCCCGGGAGATTCCGATGTCGCGCAGCGCGCCGCCCATGGCGTCGACCGCCTGCCGCATCTGGCCGGCGCCAAAGGCGCCGATGCAGCCGACCCGGAACGAGGGTTCTTCGGTGTTGGTGAAGTTGCTGATCACATAGCCGCGCTGCTTGAGCGCGTCCACAAAGAGCTGCAGGTGCCAGGTCGGGGCATCCGGCGCGCGGACGTTGACGACGATGGGGCCTTGCAGCTCGGGCGGCAGGTACGGGGTCAGGCCAAGTTCGATCACGCCATCATAGAGCGTGCGCATGTTTGCCGTGTAACGCGCCAGACGGGCCTCGCGGCCTTCCTGGCGGAAAAGCTCCAGCGCCACGGCCAGCGCCGCCAGCGTGGGGGCAGCGGGGGTGAAGCGGGGGCCGGCGTTGGGCGCAAGCGTGTGCTGGTAGATGTCCGCCAGATCGAGCGACCAGCTTCCCGCATTGCCGCGCGCGGCATCCAGGCTGTCGCGGCGCGCGACCACGAAGGCGGCGCCGGGCAGGCCTTCCAGGCATTTGTTGGCGGTCAGCACCACGGCATCGACCGCGGGCAAGGCGCGCAGTTCGAGCGGCAGCGCGCCGAAGGCGGACACGGCGTCGATGATCACGCGGCGTCCTAGCGCATGGGCGATGCGCGCCAGATGGGGCACGTCGTGGCAGATGCCGCTGCCGGTTTCGCTGTAGACCAGCGCCACGTGTGTAATCGTCGGGTCGCGTTCCAGCGCGTCGGCCACGGCCTGCGGGTCCACGCGCTCGGTTGTGCCCACCGCAAGCGGCACGGCAACGCGGCCAGCCTCGCCGGCCAGTTTCTGCAGACGGGCCGCATAGGCGCCGGTGGACGGCGCCAGCACGCGGCCGCCGGGCGGCAGGAAAGTGCGGAGGGCGGCTTCGACCGCGAAATGGCCGCAGCCTGGCAGGGCAAGGGCCACGTGTTCATCCGCGCTGGCTTGCGCAATCGCCAGCACGCCGTCGCAGACCTGCCGGTACAGGGTTCGAAAATCGTTGTCCCAGGGCGCGTAGTCCTGCGCCATGGCGGCCTTCACCCGCGCATCGGTCGTGACCGGGCCCGGAATCAGCAGCAGCATTTCGATTCTCCTTGGGATCGCTGAGACGCTGGTGTGCTCCGGCGCCTCAGAACTGAGGCAGCGAAGCAGGATCGTGACGCCGCAGGATGTTCTTGGCGTCTTCGAAGTCGGGCAGGATCTGGCCCACTTCGCGCCAGAAGTCCTGACTGTGGTTCATCTCGCGCAAATGGGCAAGCTCGTGCGCGATGACGTAATCGATGATGGCCGGGGCAAAATGAATCAGGCGCCAGTTCAGCATGATGTTGCCGTCGCTGGTGCAGGAGCCCCAACGGGTGGCGGCCGACGACAGGCGCCAGCGGCTGATCTTCAGTCCGCTGATTTGCAGGAAGTGGGCCAGCCGCGTGCCGAACCAGGCGCCCGCGCGCTGTTGCAGCCAGGCTTGCGCCGCATCGCGGATGCGGCCCTGGTCGGCGTGGGACGGCAGCGCCAGCCACAGCGTGTCGCCGTCCTGCGGCGCATCGGCGTCGCCGGACAGGTTGGCCTGACGGCTGTCGCCGCCCACGCCAATGATGATGCGCCGGCCCAGATACGGGAGTTCGCCGCCTGCTTGCCAGCGGGTATGGGCCATGGCCAGTTGCTGCTTGCGGGCGTGCCATTCACGCAGCTTGGTCAGGATCCAGCGGGACTTTTCACGCACTGCGTCGTCGATCTGCGTCAGCGTCACCCAGTTGGGAGCGGTGACGCGCAGGCCATCGTCGGTGATGACAAACCCAATACTGCGCCGCCGCGAACGCAGCAGCACGAAGCCGATGGGTTGCTGTTCGGTGGGCACCTCGCGCCAGCGCGCACCGGGCGGCAGCGGGTCAGGGCAGGGCGTGGGCACGCGCGAGGCCGCGTTGGGTGACAGCGTCAGCAGCGGCTCGCCGGTGGCGGGCGCCTTGGCGGCGTCGGGAAACAGGTTGGCGGGCGCGACGGGCCGGGGCGTGTCGGGGCGGTGCGTGTCGGGACGGTGCGTGTCGGGGCGGTGAGTCTGGGGCCCGGCGGACGGCGCCCGGGGGGCGGCCGTC
>NZ_JCBANC010000021.1:0-98199 GCF_059760815.1 Achromobacter sp. 1012554356
CCCGGGTGTATGGTGTAGCAGCGCCGGCCATCGCGGCCGGCCTTTCGTGTCAACTTCGCCAAACAGGAGCGCGTTGGATATGGAATGGAAACTGCATCGGTCGGGCTGGATCGAAGAACGCAACTTTGACATCGAATTTGCCGAAACGCCTGACGGGTATCACACCCGCGTGCGCATCTTCGGCTTTCCCATCCTGGAAGACACCAAGCACGTGTTTCCCAACGAGGCGCTGGCAGAAAAAGGCGCGCTGACGCTGCTCAAGAGCCAATTTGCCGGCACGCCCGATCTGGAAGAGAAGTAGCCTGCCAAGGGGCGGCAGCGGGGGCGTTCTGCAATAATCTTTTGGTTTCCATCCAGGCCCGGCGGGGGTGCCGGGGGGGCGTATCGGGAGGCGCATGAGCCCACTGGAGTTGTTTCGGTCGAACGTCCGCGCGATGCGGATCCTGAGCGGCGAGGCGCGCCATGGCTGACGGCGAAACGCTTGCCGGTGCGCGCCGGCGCCGGACGCGCCGCTATTCCATGCGGACGGGCCTGCTGGCCCTCGTCTTTGCCTGTATTTCTCCAGCGCTCCTCGTGGCGACGGTCGCGGTCTACGAAAGCTACGTCATCCAGAAGGAACGCATCTTTCGCGACACGATCTTCCTGGCGCGCAATCTCACGGCAATCCTCGATCGCGAGCTCACTGGCGTTGAAGCCGGCCTGCAGATGCTGGCTTCGTCTCCGGACCTGGTCGAAGGAGACCTTGCCGGCTTCCATCGCCGCGCGCGCGAGTCCGTGCGGTTCCAGATCGTCGACAGCTACGTCCTGACCAATAAGGAAGGGCGCCAGATCATCAACACGCAGGTGCCCTATGGCACGGCGTTGCCGTCCACGGGTGCCCCTGATCAACTGCTTCGCGTCTTCCAGTCGCGCATGCCCGTGCTGACGGGTCTGTTCGCCGGCGGTCTGAACAAGGATCCCACCATCGCGCTGGGCGTGCCGGTCGTGCGAGGCGGGGAGGTGGTCTACAGCCTGAACGTGGGACTGTCGCCCGAGCGCATCGGCAACGTGTTGGGCCGCCGCGCCTTGCCCGAGGGCTGGGTGGCCGCGGTGTTGGACGACTCCGGAACCATCGTCGCCCGCACCCGCGACACGTCGAAATTCGTCGGCCAGAAGGCGGTGCCGGCGCTGGCCCGCGCTGTCCAGCAGGAAGGCGAAGGATCGCTGGAAACGATTACCAAGGAAGGCACGCCGGTCTACACCGCGTTCAGCCGGTCGGCGCTATCGGGCTGGACGGTTGCCGCGGGTGCGCCGATGCAGTTGCTGACCACGGACCTCTACCGCTCCATTGCGTGGATCGGTTTGGGCACGTTGTTCGCATTCGGCCTGGGGTTGTGGCTGGCCCTCAGGCTGGCGAGCCGGCTGACGTCGGCAGTGCAAGGGCTGGTCGCGCCAGCGCTGGCGCTGGGCGAGGGCCGCACCGTGGAGCTGCCGGCCACGCGCATCAAGGAAGCCCAGGAGGTCGGGGCCGCGATGCTGCAGGCATCGCGCATGCTGGCGCGCGCGCAGCACCTGGCGCACTACGATCCGCTGACCGGCTTGTGCAATCGGGTGCTGTTCGGCGAGCTCGTGCTGCGCGAGCTGGCGGTCGCGCAGCGCAGCGGCGATTCGTTCTCGATCCTGGCGATCGACCTGGACGGCTTCAAGGCCGTTAACGACATGCACGGCCACGCCGCGGGCGACACGGTGCTCAAGGAGGCCGCCGACCGCATGGCGAGCGCCATCCGGGTTTCCGACGTGGCGGCACGCCTCGGCGGTGACGAGTTCGCGGTGCTACTGCTGGGCGCCCATCAAGAGGACGCGCGGCTGGTGGCCGAGGCGCTGGTCGAGAGCCTGTCGCTGCCGTATCCCAACATTCGCGTCGCGGTGTCGGCGAGCATCGGGATTGCGGTGTATCCCCAATCGGGCGCCACCATGCTGCAATTGCTCGAGCGCGCCGATGTGGCGTTGTATCGGGCCAAGGGCCTGGGCAAGCGGCGGGTGGCGCTGGACCAGTGAGTCCGGCGCCAGGCCGGACGCGTCAGGTGCCGTGGCGCGGCGTCAGGGCCGTCACGACTTCGCCTGATCCCAGGCGATAGCGCTTATCGTCCAGCGCGATGACGGAATCGCCTTCGGATGTTCTGAATATGTAGCGCAAGCCGGCGCGCGGCACGGCATCAGCCCCTGCATCCTCCGTCCGCAAGAACACTTCAATGCGGTAAAGCCGCCCCGAATTCGTGCTTGCCAGCACGTCGCTCAACCTGCGTGTGGAAATAGCCATGCCGCGATTTCTCCGTTCGGTTTTCGCTAAACTTGCCGCCTTGGCGCCGGGCCAGCCCAGTTCTTGCACAGGCACGGCGCGCAATCGGAAACAGTAATGCAATTGAATCCTGGCCGGAATGCGGCCACTTCCCTCGGTTTGCTGGCGATCCTGCTGTGGGGCACGGTCGTCGGACTGATTCGAGGCGTCAGTGAAAACTTCGGCCCGATCGGCGGCGCCGCGCTCATATATTCGGTGGGTTCGATCTTCCTGGTGTTGTTGCTGGGCTTTCCCAAGCTGCGCACGTTTCCCCGGTCCTACCTCATCGTGGGCAGCCTGCTGTTTGTCGCTTATGAGATCTGCCTGTCGCTGTCGCTGGGATTCGCAGTCGATCGCGGACAAGCCATCGAGTTGGGCATCGTCAACTACCTGTGGCCGTGCCTGACGGTGGTGTTTGCCATGCTCATCAACGGCCAGCGGGCAAGCGTCTGGGTAGCGCCGGGCATCTTGTTGTCGGTTTGCGGCATCGTGTGGGTCGTGGGCGGAGCCGGCGGGCTGTCGTATGAACGCACCGTCGCCAATGTGTCGAGCAATCCTCTCAGTTATGGATTGGCCTTCAGCGGCGCCATCATCTGGGCCGTGTATTGCAACGTGACCAAGCGCTTTGCCGACGGCAAGAACGGTGTCGCGCTGTTTTTCGTGCTGACCGCTGCTGTCCTGTGGATCAATTACGCGATCAGCGCGGAACCCGCGCTTGCGTTCACAACGCCGGCCACGATCGAGCTATGCGTGGCCGGTGGCGCAATGGCCAGCGGCTACGCATTCTGGAACGTGGGGATACTGCGAGGCAACCTGACCTTGCTGGCCACCGCGTCGTACTTCACGCCTGTCTTCTCCACCTTTTTTGCCGCGCTCTGGTTGGCGACGCCGCTTACCCTGTCGTTCTGGCAGGGCGTGGCGATGGTCACCGCCGGTTCATTGTTGTGTTGGACGGCAACCCGCGGCAGACCGGCCCGTAACGGATAGTCCGGGCCTGGCCTTCGGTGGGGAGACTACTCGACGAGCATCGTCAGGGCAACGGCGAACCCCAGCGGAACCAGCATTAGCGATGCAAAGGTGGAACTCACTATCGCCGCCGATATCTTCAGCCAGGGTTCGGGCCCTGCGCTTCGTATCGTTTGAATCACCAACGCGACGATACCCATAACCATCAAACAGCTCATGAAAACTGCTACGTAAGTCATGTTGTCTCCGTCCTCGCCTTATTTAGGGGATTCGGCGCCGCTGAGCGGTCTTGATGTTTGAGACGATTGTGCGCCTGTATTGCAGGACTGCACCCTAGGGTTTTCCTTGCCGGTCGTCGGCTTTGTGGCGTATTAGCCGCGCACGCTGCAGCATGAAATCGGTGTGCGGATGCAGCATTTTCCAGGCGTCGTGTTCGGGGGCGGCGGCTTGGCGCGATTGCGCTACGATGGCGTCATCGAAACACCGAAGAGGCCGCCAGATGCCGCAAGAATTACGTCCCGGCACGCGCGCCACCCTGCAGGTCCGCCAGCTTTCGCCTGGTGAATTTGCGTGGATCATCACCTTGCTTGATCCCCAATCCGGGAATGTGCGCAGCACCAATTACTCGGACAGGCGATACGCCAGCCAGGATGAAGCCTCCGCCGCCGGCAAGGCCGCCGTTGTTGCTTTTCTTGCGGGCGATGCCCCCGACCGTGGGGTCGCTTTGACCGGCAGCAAGCGCAAGGACTGACGGATTTGCGCTTTCCTCAAAGGCACTGAACCCTTGAAAGGTCTCGGGCACGCCATTTGCTGATGCTCAACCGAAGCGCGTCTTGCGCTGCTTGAGGAGAGGCAATCATGTCCCAGATCCCGCATCGAGAACCCGGTCAACCGGACGATCTTACGCCCGACGATCCGGCGCTTCCGGGCAATGCCCCTGCGGACGATCCGCGTCCGGACCCGGGTCGTCCCACCGACAATCCCGGCGTCATCGATCCCACGCCGCCCGCGCCGGATCCCCGCGCCCCGGGCACCATCGACCTGGCCTGATTCCGGCCAGCGACATTTCCATCCAGATCCATTCATCGAAGCAAGGAGGTTTCCATGCGCTCCATCCTGTTGTGGCTGCTTGGCGTGCCCATTCCGATCATCATTCTGCTGGCGTTGTTCTGGCACTGAAGGCCGGTTCGTCATTCCCGCTTTGGCACCCGCGTCTGCGCGGCTGCGTAAGACTCTGGACAAGGATCGATCATGCAAAATACATCTTCATTGAGCCAACCCTATGCCGATGGCGTGCCTCCACGTGAGTCCGCCATTTCGGCCGTGTCGTGGGCGGCGGTTTTCGCCGGCGCGGTGATTGCCGCCGCGCTCTCGCTCGCGTTGTTTGCCGGTGGCACCGGCCTGGGTTTCCTGTCCGTATCGCCGTGGGGCGACGAGGGCGTGTCGGCCCCGACCATCGGTATCGGCATCATTGTCTGGATGCTGATCACGCAAATCCTCTCGTACGGCATCGGCGGCTATGTCGCCGGACGCCTGCGCACCAAATGGGTCGACGTGCACTCGGATGAGGTCTATTTCCGAGATACGGCGCATGGCTTTCTGGTCTGGGCGCTGAGCGCCGTGGTCAGCGCTGCGCTGCTGGGATCGGCGCTAGCGTCCATGGCATCGGGCGCGGCCAAGGCCGGCGCGGCCGTGGCGGCCACTGCCGGCACCGCGGCGACCGCAGCTGCGACGGCTGGCGCGGCGGGTGCGAGCAATGGCGGCGGCATGGAACGCGCCACCGACTATCTCACCGACACCCTGATGCGCTCGGAACGCCCCGAAGCCAACACCGACCCCGAAGCGGCCCGTGCCGAAGTCGGCCGCGTCGTCGCCATGAGCATCACGCGTGGCGACATGACGCCCGCTGATCGCGACTACGTTGTGAAGGTCGTGGCCGCGCAGGCCGGCGTGGAACCCGCCGTGGCGCAACGCCGCGTCGACGAGGCGATCCAGAACGCCAAGAAGACCGCGGAAGAAGCCAAGGTGAAGGCCAAGGAAGCCGCGGACACGGCTCGCAAGGCCGCTGCGGCGTTTGCGCTGTGGGGCTTTGCGTCGATGCTGATTGGCGCGTTCGTGGCGAGTCTGGCTGCGACGTGGGGTGGGCGTCGACGCGATACGGTGTATCGGACTTGATGGGTTGAGGCTGGTATTGTCCGAATGAAAAAGGCCCGCACAATGTGCGGGCCTTTTTGAATTCTTTGGTGGCGCATCCCTGATTCGAACAGGGGACCTGCGGATTATGATTCCGTCGCTCTAACCGGCTGAGCTAATGCGCCATCTTCTTAGCTGAACAGTTTGCGTTGCAATTGCTGCTCAACGAAGAACGAAATTCTAGCACGAAGTTTTTTTGGAGTGCAAGTGGACGGGCGCAAAAATCCCCTCAATCATCCCGAGCCAGCCGGATGCCCGAGAACTGCCACCGCGCCTCGGGCGGAAAGAAGTTCCGGTAGCTTGGCCGGATGTGATCGCGGGGCGTGGCGCAGGAGCCGCCCCGCAGCACGTACTGGTTGCACATGAATTTGCCGTTGTATTCGCCGACGGCGCCGGCGCTGGGTTTGAATCCGGGGTAGGCATCGTAGCCGCTCGACGTCCATTCCCACGCGTCGCCAAACAGTTGCACGGGACCGCCCTGGCCATTGCGTCCGGGGGCGGGGCGGGTGTCCAGGTGGCCGTTTTCCAGCAGGTTCGCACGGGCCGAGTAGGTGTCTTCCGAAAGCTGGCGGGCGGCGTGTTCCCATTCGGCTTCTCGCGGGAGCCGCGCGCCTGCCCAGCGCGCGTAGGCATCGGCTTCGAAATAGCTGACGTGCGTGACGGGCGCCTCCCATTCCAGGGGCTGCATGCCGCGCAATGTGAAGACGTGCCAGTCGTCGCCGTCGCTTTCCCAATAGAGCGGCGCGCGCCAGCCTTGCGCGCACACCATGTCCCATCCCATGGACAGCCACAGTTCGGGACGCTCGTACCCGCCATCCTGTATGAAGTCCAGGAATTCGCGCTGGGTCACGAGGCGATCGGACAGGGAGTAGGGCGTCAGCAAGACATCGTGAGCCGGGCCTTCGTTGTCAAAGGCAAACCCGCGTCCGTCGTGGCCGATGCGTGTGACGCCACCTTCGTAGCGGGTCCACCCTGCGTCCGTCGCAGGCGGCAGCGCGGGCTGGCCGGGCGCGACGTACGCGGGCCTGAGCGGATTGGCCGACAGCATGTGCTTCAGATCGGTAAGGATCAGTTCCTGGTGCTGCTGCTCGTGGTTCAGGCCAAGCTCAAGCAACGCGTCGAAGTCGGCATCGTTGCCGCCCAGGCGCGAGATCAGCGCGTGCATGGCCTCGTCGACGTGTTGGCGGTACCGCAAGATCTCGGCGAGCGGGGGGCGCGACAAGAGGCCGCGTTGCGGCCGCGGGTGCTTGGCGCCGACGGCGTTGTAGTAAGAGTTGAAGAGCATCCGGTATTGCGGATGGAAAGGCGGCGTGGATGCGTCGAAGCGCGCCAGCAGGAATGTTTCGAAGAACCAGGTGGTGTGGGCCAGATGCCATTTGACGGGGCTGCAATCCGGCATGGATTGCACCTGGCAATCTTCCGGACTGAGCGGGGCGGCGAGGGCCGAGGTGGTCGAGCGTACGGCATCGTAGCGGTCGTGCTGTCCGGCCTGTCCGCTGGCATAGGGCGCGATGGCGGGATGGGTCAGCAGGCATGCGGGGTCCATGGCGATCCTCCGGGGGCGTCGTGGGTGGTCCCGCGTCAGGCGCGGGCGCTGAAAACAGAAAACCAGTCGCGGGCATCCGACCAGTGCGCGACATCGCGAAAGCCCGCGCGATGAAGCAGGTCGCTGAAGGCCTGTGGCGTGAACTTGTACGAGTTTTCCGTATGGATGCGCTCGCCGCGCTTGAAGTCGCGATGACCGCCGGGCCAGGCGACGCGCAACGCGCGCTGCGCTTCCAGGTGCATCTCGACCCGCGAACGTTCGCTGTTGAAGATGGCCACATGGCGCCAGTCGTCGACATTGAAATCGCTGCCGAGCACCGCATTTACGTGGCGCAGCAGGTTCAGGTTGAACGCGGCCGTCAAATGCAGGGCGTCGTCGTACGCGGGTTCAAGCACGCTTCGGGGCTTGACGCGGTCGACGCCGATCAGCAGGCCACCGCCGGAACACGACTCGCGGATCCGCCGCAGCATGGCGTACGCGTTGTCGGGACCAAGATTGCCGATGCTGGATCCTGGATAGAAGAAAAGGCGCTGCGGTGTCGGTATGTTGTCGGGCAACGCAAGTTCATGCGAGAAATCCTGTCCCACGGCCGTGATCCGCATGTCGGGATAGGACAGCTTCAGCCGCCGTACAGCCGCCTGCAGATAATCGGCCGAGATGTCGACCGGCACGTAGTGGCTGGGCCGCAGGCTGGCGAATAGCCGCTCGGCCTTGACGCAATCGCCGGCGCCCAGGTCGACCATGGCCTGCACCGGACCGACATGGCGGGCGATGTCAGCGCCATGACGCTGAAAGATTTCGTCCTCGCAGCGCGTCGGGTAGTACTCGGGCAACTGCGTGATGGCCGTGAAGAGCGATGAGCCCAGCGCGTCGTATAGGAACTTAGGGTCGATGTGGGCGGGGCTGTCCAGCAACCCATCGTGCAATTCGATCTGCTCGGCGCTTTGATGCTGCGGTTCTTGCGCGACGAATTCAGGAGAAACGGCGGCAAGGAGTGCGGAAGGGGAAACCATGCGTTCAGTTCCTTTTTGGGGCGGTTGAAGCGCATTGAGAAGGCCTATTGTGGCGGCTGAGGGGGTTTGTGTGTCAAGCGCCAAGCCTCTGAATGCAATGGACTTTTACGAAATCGAAAACGCGTTTGCCCGGGCGAGACAAGATGTGCCTGCTGATTCGCACCCGGCGTCAGACGTTGCCATCAGCAAGTTTCGCTCCGCTGAAATATCGGTTTACGGCTGGTTGCGAAAGCTCGGGCAGTTGGGGCCATAGCTATGGACAATGGGGCTTCGGCCATGCGGAACGATGTGTTCCGCGGCCCTGGCGATGCTGCGTTGCATCAGGCAACGGTTGCGTTAGCCGGGACGGTCCAAAAAAACAAGGAGCTAACCATGAATCGAAAGCACCAGCGCGCTGAAATGGCTTTGCATCGTGAACGCGTGAATGACAGCTTCCACGAACTGCTGGCCGGGACGGAGGACCTCTTGCGTTCGACCGCGTCGTATACGGGCTCCGAAATCGAATCGGCGCGTGCGCGCCTGAAGCGCCAGCTTGCAGATGCGCGTGAATCGGCAGGCGGGTGGGAAGGCGTGGCTCGGGAACGGGCACGCCGGGCCACGGCTTACGCAGACGAATACGTGCATGAGAATGCGTGGAAGTCGGTCGGCGTGGCGGCGCTGGTGGGCGCCGTGCTCGGCTGCATCTTCGTGGCGGGCAACCGACGCTAGAGGCGCATCATGAGCCCATTACCGGCCCTGAGCCGGGGTGGGCCGCGCAATGCCTTGCAGGAACTGACGGCCGGCGCGCGCCGTCCTGTTTGCGTGCGTCGCGTCCGTGCTCGCCGCCTGCGCCAGCGTCCCGGACGCGCAGGAACGGCACGCGCGCGCCGCGCAGGCCGGCCTGTCCGCGGATGCGGCGCAGGACAGTTACCGTCGCGGGCAAGGCATTGCAGCGGACCCTCAAACACCCAAGGACGACTTCCTTGCCCGGCACCTGGCGGTGGAGCAGGCGGTCAGCGGCGCGCCGCTGGTCAAGGGCAATCGCGTGCGGTTGCTTACCGACGGTCCCAGCACGTACAAGGCGATGCTCCAGTCCATCGGACAGGCGCGCCGCTACGTCCACATGGAAACCTACATCTTCGAGGATGACGCCGAAGGCCAGCGCTTTGCCGAGGCGCTGATCGCGGCGCGCAACCGGGGCGCCGAGGTCTCGTTGATGGTGGACGCGGTCGGGACGATCAAGACGCCCGATGCGTTGTTTCAGCGCATGCGCGACGCGGGCGTCCAGGTGGCGGTCTTCAATCCCGTCAATCCGGTCAACGCCCGCGCCGGCTGGTCGCCGAACCAACGCAACCACCGCAAGGTGCTGGTCGTCGACGGCAAGGTGGGCTACCTGGGCGGCATCAACGTCAGCAGCGTGTACGAGTCGTCGTCGTTCTCCGGCGGCAGTGGCTCGGGTTCGGGATCGGGCGGCGGCTCTGGCGGCGGCTCCGGCGATAAGGCCGGCGACCCGCCGGAAGACGCCGATTCCGCGCCGTGGCGCGACACGCATCTGCGCATCGAAGGCCCGGCGGTGGCAGAGTTGGAGCAGGTGCTGCAGGCCGGCTGGGCGTCGCAGGCGAAGGAGCCCATCAAGGGCGGTGATTCGCGGGTTGCGCCGCCTGTCGGCAATACCACGGTCCGCATTCTGGCCAACCAGCCCGACCGCAGCGACGGCTACACGGTCTACCTGACGCTGATGTCCGCCTTCGAAAGCGCGCAGAAATCCATCCACATCACGATGGCGTACTTCGTGCCCGATCCTGCGTTTATTGAGGTGCTGCAGTCTGCGGCCCGGCGAGGCGTGGACGTGGTGCTGGTGCTGCCGGGCTTCAGCGATTCGTCGCTGGTGTTCCACGCGGGGCGGTCGCATTACACCGATCTGCTGCGCGCCGGCGTGAAGATCTACGAGCGGCGTGACGCGTTGCTGCATGCGAAGACGGCGGTGGTCGACGGCGTCTGGTCGACCGTGGGATCCAGCAACATGGATTGGCGCAGCTTTGCGCTGAACTATGAGATCAATGCTGTGGTGCTGGGGCCCGAGTTCGCGGCCGAGATGGAGACGTTGTTTCAGCGCGACGTGGCCGATGCCGTGCAGATCACGCCCGAGGCCTGGAAGGAACGCGGCCTGGACGACCGCTTCATGGAGTCGTTCTCGCGCATGTTCGAGCGCTGGTTGTAGCAGACGCGGCGGCCTGAGCGGCGTGTTCCCGCGCGAGCGCCGTGGTGATGTCGTGCGTGGGCTGGAATGACTGCGCCTGCGCCATCGCCCAACCTGCACGAAACACTTGATGCCGGAACTCGCCGCGCAGCAGTTCGCCGGGCGCAAGCTCGGGGAACAGCGCGGACAAGAGGCGGATTTCGCTGGGGGAGATGCGGCGCGCGATATGGTGCGGACGCAACTGGCTGGGGTGGGTCAACCCCGCCGCGGCCAGCAGTTCGGCAAGCGCGTGCAGCGTGTTCTTGTGGAAGTTGGCCACGCGCTGCGCTTTGTCCGGAACGACCAGCGCGCGTTGCCGCAGCGGATCCTGCGTGGTGACGCCGGTGGGGCACTTGCCGGTGTGGCAGGCCTGCGCCTGAATGCAGCCGATGGCGAACATGAAGCCGCGCGCGGCGTTGCACCAGTCCGCGCCCATCGCCATCACGCGGGCCATGTCGAAAGCGGTGATGATCTTGCCCGACGCGCCCAGCTTGATGCGGTCGCGCAGGTTCACGCCGATGAGCGTGTTGTGCACCAGCCGCAGCGCCTCGCGCAGCGGCGTGCCGACATGATCCACGAATTCCACGGGCGCCGCGCCCGTGCCGCCTTCAGCGCCGTCCACCACGATGAAGTCCGGCGTGATGCCGGTTTCCAGCATGGCCTTGACGATGGCGAACCATTCCCACGGATGCCCCACGCAGAACTTGAAGCCGACGGGCTTGCCGCCCGAGAGCTCACGCAGGCGCGCCACGAATTTCATGAGGCCGATGGGGCTGTCGAACGCGGAATGGCTGGCCGGCGAATTGCAGTCCTGCCAGGGCGCGACGCCGCGCGCTTCGGCGATCTCGATGGTTACCTTGCCCGCGGGCAGGATGCCGCCGTGGCCCGGCTTGGCGCCTTGAGAGAGTTTGATCTCGATCATCTTGACCTGCGGCGTACAGGCGTTGCGCACGAAGGCTTCTTCGGAAAACGCGCCGTGCTCGTCGCGGCAGCCGAAGTAGCCCGAGCCGATGTTCCACACCAGGCTGCCGCCCGGCTGGCGATGGTAGCGGCTGATGCCGCCTTCGCCCGTGTCATGCGCGAAGTCGCCTTGCCGCGCGCCTTCGTTCAGGGCCAGCACCGCGTTGGCCGACAGCGCGCCAAAGCTCATGGCCGACACGTTGAACACCGACATGGAATAGGGCTGCGTGCAATCGGGCCCGCCCACGGTCACGCGAAAGTCGGTGTCGTTGATGTGCGAGGGCGACATGGAATGGTTGATCCATTCGTAGCGGTCGCCGTAGACGTCTTCCTGGGTGCCGAAGGGGCGCTTGTCGATCTCGCGCTTGGCGCGCTGGTACACGATGGAACGCTGCGCGCGCGAGAAGGGCGAGGCCTGCGTGTCGTCCTCGAGGAAATACTGGCGGATCTCGGGGCGGATGAATTCGAACAGAAAGCGCAGGTTGCCCAGCACGGGATAGTTGCGGCGGATGGCGTGGCGCGGCTGAATCAGGTCGTACACGCCCAGCGCGCCCAGCAGCGCCAGCGGCACGGCGGCTGCAAGCCACCACAACGACGCGGTGACGGCCAGGACTGCGGTGATCGCCGCGCCGGCCAGGGTCAGGAAAAAGGCCGTGAAGCGGCCGGCTATCCAGTTCATGTCCATCTCCGTATTTCGGAATGGAGCCACCATACACCAGGGCAGCCGTCTGGCGGATGAATGGCGCGCGGTGCGAGCCTGCGCTGGCGTGGGCCTCGCGCAAGTGTGCCTCACGCCGAAACCCGCATGGCTGCTGGCTTTGCAGCAAGGCAAAAAAATGGCCTCCCGTGTCGGGAGGCCATTGTTGGAACACTGTTTCTCAGCAACTGGACGCCGGCGGCGTCTTCTCGACGGCCAGGCCGAAGAGCGGACGCAGGCGCACGCCCAGCGCGCTGCCGGCGAACGCGGCAGGCAGCCACAGCCAGGCATGCAGGCTGCCCGACAGGATGCCGCTGAAGTAGGCGCCGATGTTGCAGCCGAAGGCCAGGCGCGCGCCGTAGCCGAGCAGCAGGCCACCGATCACAGCGCCGGCGAGCGAACGCGCGGGCACCTTCCACACGGGCGCGAACTTGCCGGCCGCGCTGGCGGCGGCCAGTGCGCCGAGCATGAGGCCAATGTCCATGACGGTGGTGACATCCTGGCGCAGCGGCGCGGCAAGCGACGGCTGCTTGGCCCAATAGGCCCAGGTGGCGACGTCGCCGCCCGCCGCGTCCAGCGCCTTGGCGCCCCACAACGCGAATGCCGACGTGATGCCCCACGGACGGCCGGCCAGCGCCAGCGTCGCGAAGTTCAGCACGACCAGTGCCACGCCGCCCCAGATGAGCGGCCATGGGCCTTGCAGCAGCGAGGCCGGGCGCGCAGTGCGCGACGCGAAGGAAATCACGTGGCCGTGGCGGCGCTTTTCCAGCGCGGTGGCGATCCAGGCGATCAGGGCAAACACGGCCAGGTTGGCGATGATGGCGGGCGCCAGGCCCCACGTCTTGATGAGCGAGGTGGGCGCCAGCGCCGGCAGGCTGGACCACCAGCCGAAGTTGGCGGTGGCGATGACCGAACCCACGATGAAGAACAGCAGCGTCACCACCATGCGGGTGTTGCCGCCGCCCACCGCGAAGAGCGTGCCGGATGCGCATCCGCCGCCCAATTGCATGCCGATGCCGAACAGGAATGCGCCCAGCACGACCGACACGCCCGGGGGCGACACGAAGCCGGTGACCGGCTGGCCGAACAGCGTGCCGGCAGCCAGGAAGGGGAAGAACAGCAGCACGCCCGCGGCCAGCATCAGCATCTGCGCGCGCAGGCCCGCGCCGCGGCGGTCCGATACGAACACGCGCCAGGCCTGTGTGAAGCCGAACGAGGCGTGGTAGAGCGTGACGCCGAGCAGCGCGCCGATCACCCACAGCGCGCCTTGGCGCCAACTGACGGTCTGGTTGAGGTACAGCGCGCCGGCCAGCACCAGCAGCATTGCGATCCAAAGCGGCTTGCGGTTGATCTGGATGGGCGGCAGAGCCGGGGAAAGGGGCAGGGAGGAAGCGTTGGCGCTCATGGGAATCCCGAGGATAAGGCGTAAATGCAGGACGTAAATGCAAACGGGTGCGTCGACGCACCCGTGGGAATAGCCGCCAGTCTAGTCCTGGCATTAAATTTCTCAAACGAATGAATTGTGCTTTAACGATAACTAAAAGTTATATAAAGCGTTGGCGGGAAATAAGTCGCTTGCCGGTTACGAGACGGGATGCGCGCTGATCCACGCGACGAGCAGGCTGACCGTCAGCACCGACGCCACGGTACTGACAAGGATGGCGCGCGACGTGACGCGGGCATCGCGCCCGTACATCTTCGCCAGCATGAAGGGGCCGGTGCCGATGGGCAGCGCGCTCATCAGCACGGCAGTCCAGGCCCACAGCGGCGGCATCGAGAACACGTAGAACGCCAGCACTGCGGTTGCCGCCGGCTGCAGCAGCAGCTTGCCCAGCACCAGGCGCAATACGCCGGGCCCGGAACTGGCGGTTTCGGTTTGCGCCAGGAAGAGGCCGATGGTCACCAGCGCGCACGGACTGGCCGACGCGCCCAGCAAGGCCACATACCGGTCGACGCCTTCGGGCAGCGCCACGCCCGTGGCGGCCCAGGCCAGTCCCAGCACGGGGGCGGCCAGCAGCGGGTTGCGCACCAGCGCGCGGCCCACCTTGAGCAGCGTCGCCGGCAAATTGGGCGTCTGCTGGCGGTCGAACTCGATCAGCGCGATGGCAAATCCGAACAGAACGCTGGCGGTGAGCAACGTGGTGAAGGTGGCGGGCGCCAGGCTGTCGGCGCCAAGCAGCGCAAGGCACAGCGGAATGCCCATGTAGCCGGCGTTGGCGTAGGAAGCCGCCAGGCCTTCGATGCTGCGGTCGGTTAGCGTCTGCGGTCCGCGTTTGCGCGGCAGGAACGACACCAGGAACGTGACGGCGACGCCGCCGGCGAACGCGCCGACGAATCCCCAGTGCGCCATGTGCGCCAGGTCCACCTGCGTCATCGCGCGGAACAGCAGCGCAGGCAAGGACAGGTACACCACGTAGCGGTTCAGCGCGTCGGTCGCGTGAGTGCCCAGGATGCGCCAGCGGGCGGCCAGCCAGCCGGTCAGGATCAACGCAAAGACCGGCAAGGCGGCGGTGACGACGGCGTTCATGGGCGGAGGCGCGAGGGCGGAAAGGCGCTCATTCTACTTGGCGCTGTCGCTCGTCTTGCCCGATTTGCGGGTGACCAGCAGGATGCCCAGCGCGGCCAGCGCCATGCCGGGCCACGCCAACGGCGGGATGGATTCGCGCAGGATCAGCAGCGCAATGACCGCCGTGCAGGGCGGCACCAGGAAAAACAGCGCGGACACGCGCGATGCTTCGCCGTGGCGGATCATGGCAAGCAGCAAGGTGATAGCGACCAGGGAATTGCCCACCACCAGATACGCCAGCGAGCCCAGCAACGGTCCCGTCCAGTCGATGTGCATCGGCTCCAGCCAGAACGCCAGCGGCGCGGACACAGCAAGTCCCACGCCGTACTGGACGAAGTTGGACGCAACCGGATGGATCTGCGTGCCGAAACGTTTTTCGTAGAGCGTGCCGCCCGTGATGCATAGCAGGGCGCTGACCGCGAACAGCAGTCCCAAAGGGGCCACGACATCGATCGACGCCTTGGCCACGATCACGAGCGCGGCGCCCGTCACGCCCAGCGCCAGGCCGGCCCAGCGCCGGGCGTCGACGCGTTCATGCGCAATCGCGGGCGCCAGCAGGCCGATCAATATGGGTTGCAACGAGGTGATGAGCGCCACCCCGCCCGCGGACATGCCCTGCTTGAGCGACAGGTAGGTGAAGCAGAAGTAGCCGGCCTGCAATAGCAACCCGACCATGGCGAGATGCCCCCACGCGCTGGCCCGTGCGGGGAGCGGCGGCCGCAAGGCGAGCAGGAGCGGCGTCAGGATCAGCAGAACGCAGGCATACCGCAACGCCAGAAATGTTAGCGGATCGGCATAAGCCAAGCCCACCTTGAGCACGACGAAGCCGCTGGACCACAGCACAAGAAAGAGCGCGGGGGCGGCTTTCAACCAGGCGGGCGGTGCGGCAGGCGTCATGGCGGACCAGGGGGGCGGCAAGGGCAAGCCGCGATCGTACCCCTTTTCGCGCGTTCTTCATCCCTGCGAAAATGCGGCGTAGGATTCAGTTATTCATTTGCTGCAACGTAGGGGAAGGACATGTCGGCCAATAGACAGACAACGGTTCGTATCGCTTTGGGAACATGGGATCGCTTGCGCGACGACGCTTATTCAGTGCGCCATGCGGTGTTTGTGGTCGAGCAGAACGTGCCGCCGGAAATCGAGATGGACGACGATGATGCCGTGTCGGTGCACGCCGTGGCTTACGGACCCGATGGCACGCCGATGGGCACGGGGCGTCTCTTGCCCGACGGCCACATCGGGCGGATGGCGGTTCACAAGCGCGCCCGCGGCATGGGCGTGGGCGGACAATTGCTCGATGCGCTGATCGGCCAGGGTCACGGCGACGGCCATCGCATGCTGGTGCTGCATGCGCAGACACACGCCGCGGGCTTTTACGAGGCCCATGGATTCAAGGCCGAAGGCGATGAATTCGTCGAGGCCGGCATTCCGCACGTGGTGATGACGCGCACCTTGAAGTAGGGCGCGGCGCCGCCATGCGCCGCAGCCGATGGGCTGCGGCACAGTCCCCGAAAGGCGAAAGACCGCGCCTGCAAAATAAAGACCGCGCGTTAAACGACACGCGTACAAAGCAAAAACCCCGAACGCTTTCGCATTCGGGGTTTTTCTTTTGGCGCATCACGACAGGTACCTCGTGATGTAGTAATTGGTGCCCAGGAGAGGACTCGAACCTCCACACCTTGCGGCACACGGACCTGAACCGTGCGCGTCTACCAATTCCGCCACCTGGGCGCTGTTGCTTCACTTGTTGCGTCGCTTTCGCTTCGTTTCTTGTTCAGCAGCAGAGGAACGAGATTATGCACACTTTTTTTAATGTGTGCAAGTCGTGCTGCATTTTTTTCACTTTTTTTTGGGTGGGCCGCGAGTAGGCCGCTTTCGATATAGTGTCGCCCATGTCTCGAGCCCTCTGTACGCGCTGTCTGCGCCCGCTGTCGCACTGCCTTTGCGCCCTGATCCCGTCGTTGTCGTGCCGAACCCGCGTGGTGGTCCTGCAGCATCCCAGCGAAGCGCGCCATGCGCTGAACACGGCGCGTCTTGCGGTGCTGGGTCTGGCGGGCGCGCGCCGCGTGGTGGGCGAGTATTTTTCGGAGGCGGACTGGGCGGCGCCGGGCCATGCGCCGCGTCTGCTGTTTCCTGGTGAGGGCGCCGAAGTCCTGACGCCGGGTTATGGCCAGGACCTGGGCATGCCCATCCAGCTGATCGTGCCGGACGGCACATGGGGGCATGCGCGCAAGCTGCTGCACATCAATCCAGCGCTTGCCGCGCTGCCTCGCGTCATGCTGCCACCGGGTCTATCGACGCGTTACCGCGTGCGCCATGCCGATGTGGCCGGCGCGCTGTCGACCATCGAGGCGGTAACGCACGCGCTGAACGCCATCGAGGCCCCGCGCAATTTCGATGCGCTGCTTGCGCCATTCGAGGCGTTGATCGATGGGCAGATCGACGGCATGGGCGCCGATCTTTATGCGCGCCATCATTTGAATCGCAAGGTGCCCTGGCGATAAGGATGGGTCAAAAAAGGCGGGGGGGAGGGCGCCTTGCAACGGGCAAGCGTGGAAACGGAAAAAGCAAAAGCCCCGGAAACCTATCGATTTCCGGGGCTTTTTAGCCTTTTTTCTCAAGCCAGTTGAAAACTGCCTTGATTAGAATTCCGTGGTGCCCAGGAGAGGACTCGAACCTCCACACCTTGCGGCACACGGACCTGAACCGTGCGCGTCTACCAATTCCGCCACCTGGGCACTGAAAGATACTGTCAGAACTATGTGCTACGCTGCGTTCCAGTCACGTGAGTTTGTTCAGAATTCAAGCCGGATTTAAATCCGGATTCAATTCTTGAACTAATCCATGCGTCTGAATGCAGTTGGTTTTACAATCGGTTTTTTCAAACCCGGTTTTTAAACCTTCCTGACCATTTCTGCTTCAGTGTTCAGCCTTGGGCGAACCACAGAAGCTGCGCATTATATACGGAAAATTTAGCTTTGGCAAAACGATCGAATAACGAATCCAATAAGAACAGATCAACACCCTTGCCCGAAGCGCCGCCGGACTTCGACCCTGATGTTCCGTCCCGTGAAGCCATCCTGACAGCGCTGCGCGCCGCGGGTTCGCCGTTGTCTCCGGCTGAGCTGGCTGAGCGCATGGGCGTCGAGCGCGAGGCGACGTTGGTGGGGTTTGAACGCCGCCTGGGCGCCATGGAACGCGACGGGCAGTTGATGCCCAACCGCAAGGGCGTGTTGCTGCTGGCGACCAAGCTCGACTTCGTGGCCGGCAAGGTGCTGGGGCATCGCGACGGCTTCGGATTCCTGCTGCGCGATGACGGCGGTCCGGATCTGTTCCTGTCGCCCCGCGAAATGCTCAAGGTGCTGCATGGCGACCGCGTGCTGGTCAAGCCGGGCGGCGAATACCGGGGCAAGCCGGAAGGCACCATCGTCGAAGTCATCGAGCGCCGCACCAACAAGCTGGTGGGCCGCTTCCTGCACGAGCATGGCCTGTCCATCGTTGTGCCCGAAGATCAGCGCATCAAGCACGACATCCTGATTCCGCCGAGCGACACCAATGGCGCCCAGCACGGGCAAGTGGTCGCGGTGGAAATCATGGCGCAGCCCACGCGCCACACCCAGCCGCTGGGCCGCGTGGCCGAGGTGCTGGGCGAGATCGACGATCCCGGGATGGAAATCGAAATTGCCGTGCGCAAGTTCGACGTGCCGGTCGACTTCACGGATGGCGCCTTGAAGCAGGCCGCGCGCCTGCCGGATACGGTCCGCAAGTCCGACCTGAAAGACCGGGTCGACCTGCGCGACGTGCCGCTCATCACCATCGACGGCGAGGACGCCCGCGACTTCGACGACGCTGTGTATTGCGAGCCGGTGGAACTGGGCACGGGCCAGCGCAAGCGTCCGGGCTGGCGCCTGTTGGTTGCCATTGCCGACGTCAGCCATTACGTGCGCCCCGGCGATTCGCTGGACGACGATGCGATCGAGCGCGGCACCAGCGTGTATTTCCCGCGCCGGGTCATTCCTATGCTGCCCGAGTCGCTGTCCAACGGTCTTTGTTCGCTGAATCCTGACGTCGACCGCCTGGTGCTGGTGTGCGACATGGTCATTCCGGCCAGCGGCGCCAAGGCCGGCACGGTCACGGCGTACCAGTTCTACAACGCGGTCATGCACTCGCACGCCCGCACCACCTACACCAACATCTGGGCGGCCCTGCAGCAGCCGGGTGGTCCCGCCGCGCACGCGATGCGCAGCGTGATGCCGCAGGTCCAGCACCTGTACGAACTCTTCCAGGTGCTGTCGCAAGGCCGCAAGAAGCGCGGCGCCATTGATTTCGACACCGTCGAAACCAAGATCGTCTGCAACGAGCTTGGCCGCATCGAACAGATCGTGCCGTCCGTGCGCAACGACGCGCACAAGCTGATCGAAGAATGCATGCTGGCCGCAAACACCTGCGCGGCTGACTTCATGACGCGCAGCAAGCATCCGGGCCTGTACCGCATCCATGAAGGCCCCACGCCGGAACGCCTGCAATCGCTGCGCGAATTCCTGCGCACCATGGGTCTGTCGTTGGGCGGGGGTGAAACGCCCACCGCCAAGGACTACGGCGATTTCCTCGACTCGGTGCGCGGGCGTCCCGACTACCAACTGCTGCAGACCATGTGCCTGCGCTCCATGCAGCAGGCCGTGTACAGCCCTGACAACATGGGCCACTTCGGCCTGTCCTATCCGGGCTACAGCCACTTCACCTCGCCGATCCGCCGGTATCCCGACCTGCTCACGCACCGGGTGATCAAGGCGCTGCTGGCGGGGCAGAGGTATGTGCCCAGCCTGGACGACCACGCCGTCGTCATCGGCCGCACGCAGCGCGAACACGAGCACGCCATCTGGGAAAAGATGGGCCTGGTGCTGTCCGCCAGCGAGCGCCGCGCCGACGAGGCGTCGCGCGATGTCGAGGCCTGGCTCAAGTGCTGGTTCGTCAAGGAGCGGGTTGGCGAAGACTTCAGCGGCACGGTCACCGGCGTGGCAAGTTTCGGCATCTTTGTCACCCTGGACACGCTGCACGTCGAGGGCCTGGTGCACGTCTCGGAACTGGGCGGCGAGTACTTCCAGTTCAACGACGCCCTGCACGAACTGCGCGGCGAGCGCACCGGCATGCGTTACCGCCTGACCGACAAGGTGCAGGTGCAGGTGTCGCGCGTGGACCTCGAAGCGCGCCGCATCGAGTTCCGTCTGGTGCAGGGCACGAGCTTCGACGCGCTGCGCAAGGCGTCCGCGCGCGGCCCCGATGAACCGACGCGCCGCGTCAAGAAGGCCGCCTCGCCCAAGCCGGCGGGCCTTAAGGGCCAGACCGCCAAGGAACGGCGCGCCGCGGCCAAGAAAGCCAGCAAGCCGCCCAAGGCCGCCCAGCGGGCCGCGCCCGCCAAGTCGGCCACCCGCAAGCGCCACTGACAGGCCGCGGCGGATCCTTATGGCCATGCCGTCGTTTGGCGGCGTGGCCGTAAGGGGTAACATTGCGGTTATTGCCGGTCCCGTCCGGTGGCCCGCCCCCTCTGGGGCGGGTATTCGTTTATCTAAAGGTATTGTTTTATGGCGTCGACCCAAGTTCTGGCCGGGTTTCACGCGGTTGTCGCGCGGCTGCGCCACGCGCCCGAGTCGATCAAGGAAATCTACGTCGAGGCTTCGCGCCGCGACAAACGCATGCAGACATTCATCGAGCAGGCCGAGCGGGCAGGCCGCCGTGTGCACCCGGTTCCAATGGAACGACTGGATGGTCTGTCACGTGGCACCCGCCATCAAGGCGTCGTGGCGCTGGCCGACGAACGCCAGCTGGCGGTGGATGTCGACGAAGTGCTCGATGTGGTCGAAGGGCCGCCGCTGCTGTTGATTCTTGACGGCGTGACCGACCCGCACAATCTGGGCGCGTGCCTGCGCACCGCCGACGCCGCCGGCGTGCACGCGGTGATCGCGCCGCGCGACCGCGCCGTTGGGCTGAACGCCACCGTGCAGCGCGTCGCGTGCGGCGCGGCGGATACGGTGCCGTATCTGATGGTGACGAACCTGGCGCGCACCATGCGCAGCCTGAAGGATCGCGGCGTGTGGCTCGTCGGCACGGACGATCAGGCCACCGACAGCATGCACAAGATCGACGCGCGCCAGCCGATGGCCTGGGTCATGGGCGCCGAAGGCGAGGGCATGCGACGCCTCACGCGTGAAACCTGCGACCAGCTCGTGAACATCCCGATGCTGGGCTCGGTGGAAAGCCTGAACGTCAGCGTCGCCAGCGCCGTCTGTCTGTACGAGACCGTGCGCCAGCGTCAATCGTGATTCGTCCCATTCCGTAGATTCCCTTCTTTCTTGCGTCAGCCCATCATGCACCAGAACGGCTTTACCACCACGATCCTCCATTCCGACCGCAATCAATCCGTCGAGCACGGAGCGGTGCACAAGCCGATGCATCCGTCGTCCGAGTTTGCGTACGACGACGCGCGCGAACTGGCTGCCGTGTTCCAGGGCAAGGCGGGCTTTACGTATGCGCGCCAGGGCACGCCGACCACGACCGCGCTGGAAGCCAAGATCAGCCAGATGGAAGGCGGCAAGGGCACGGTCAGCTTCTCGACCGGCATGGCTGCGCTGGCCGCCATTTTCACCACGCTGCTGCGCCGGGGCGATCACCTGGTGTCGAGCCAGTTCGTGTTCGGCAACACCAACAGCCTGTTCGGCACGCTGCAGGAACTGGGCGTGGAGATCACGTTCGTCGACGCGACGGATTCGTCGCAGGTGCGCGCCGCCATCCAGCCCAACACGCGCATGGTCTTTACCGAGACCATCGCCAACCCGGGCACGCAGGTGGCCGACCTGGCCGTGATCGGCGAGATCTGCCGCGAAAAGGGGCTGGTCTATGTGGTGGACAACACGCTGACCTCGCCGTGGATGTTCCGGCCCGCCTCGGTCGGCGCGTCGCTGGTGATGAACTCGCTGTCCAAGTACATCGGCGGGCATGGCAACGCGCTGGGCGGCGCCGTGACCGACACCGGCCTGTACGACTGGGCCGGCAACGACAACATCTACGAAGCCTATCGCAAGGGCGCGTCCACCAGTTGGGGCCTTACGCAGATCAAGAAGAAGGGCCTGCGCGACATGGGCGGCACGCTCGCCGCCGAGCCGGCGCACCGCATTGCGGTGGGCGCCGAGACGCTGGCGCTGCGCATGGCCAAGCATTGCGCCAACGCGTTGGCGCTGGCGCGCTTGCTCGAAGAACACCCGGGCGTGGCGAAGGTGCATTACCCAGGCCTGGCCAGCCATCCGCAGCATGCGCGGGCGGCGGCGCTGTTCGGCTCGCGGTTTGGTGGCCTGCTGGGTGTTGAGCTGGCGGACGGCGTCGATTGCTTCGACTTTCTCAACCGTCTGCGCGTCGTCCTGATGGCGACGCACCTGGGCGACACGCGCAGCCTGGCGCTGCCCGCGGCCCATACCATCTATTACGAGATGGGCGCCGAACGCCGTCAGCAGATGGGCATTGCGGACAGCCTGATCCGCGTGTCGGTCGGCATCGAAGACGAGGCCGATTTGCTGTTTGATTTCGATCAGGCGCTCAATGGTTGCCTGAAGGGATAATTCGGCAGGCTCGGCCCCCCGCCAGGGCCGCGCCGGCAACGCAATCGGGTAGGAACCCATGCTCATACAGATCTCAGAAGTCTTCACGCCGCAAGAAGCGGCCGACATCCGCCAGCGGCTGGATGCCGCGGACTGGGTCGACGGCAAGGTCACTGCGGGTCATCAGTCGGGGCAGGTCAAGCGCAACCGGCAATTGCCCGAACAGCATCCCCTGGCGCAAGAGCTCGGTACCCTGATTCTGCAGCGCCTGTCGGGAAACAACCTCTTCATGTCGGCCGCGTTGCCGCGCAAGATCTTCCCGCCGCTCTTTAACCGCTACGAAGGCGGCGAGGCCTTCGGTTATCACGTCGACAACGCCGTGCGCGGCATCGCGGGTTCATCGGAGCGCGTGCGCACCGACCTGTCCGCCACGCTGTTCTTTTCGGATCCCGACAGCTACGACGGCGGCGAACTCGTCATCGACGACACCTATGGTCCGCGCGCCGTGAAGCTGCCGGCAGGACACATGGTGCTGTATCCGGGCACCAGCCTGCACAAGGTCAATTCCGTGACGCGCGGCGCGCGCGTCAGTTCATTCTTCTGGATGCAGAGCCTGGTGCGCGAAGACAGCCAGCGCGCATTGCTGCTGGACATGGACGTGGCCATCCAGCGCTTGAACCAGGATGTGGCGGGGCATGCGTCGATCGTGCAGCTCACGGGCATTTATCACAATCTGCTGCGCCGCTGGGCCGACGTTTGATGAAGCCTAAAGTGTTTTTTCGGGGTGTCGCGCAAACCCCTAAATGCGCGTTTTTGTTTATTGCGAAAACGCCTAAAAGCTAGTATTGACGCGGGTTGCCGTCAGGTTTTCTCTTGACAGCCGCTCTACGCCAAGGCCTAATGTACGTCTGCGTCGCTGACGGTTTGCAGGCAAGAAGCCAGCAAATCCTAAGCGGCGCAGCAGTTTAAAAGTTGTGCTTTGCAGCGCAAGAAAAAAGTTTATCCACTGTCTGTTCGTCGTTTGCCTGGTCTCGCGTCCATTTGTGGCATCCATCCTGACGGCCATGAACTCCGCCCCCGGCAGACTCCACACCTTGTGAGGGGTACACCTGCATGAACAAAACCGAACTCATCGATCACATCGCCAGCAAGGCCGATATCTCCAAGGCTGCCGCCGGCCGTTCGCTCGACGCCCTGATCGGTGCCGTGAAGACCACGCTGAAGAAGGGCGGTACGGTCACGCTGGTCGGTTTCGGCACGTTTGCCGTGTCGGCTCGCGCCGCGCGCACTGGCCGTAACCCGCGCACCGGCGAAACCATCAAGATCAAGAAGGCCAAGGTGCCGAAGTTCCGTCCGGGCAAGGCCCTGAAGGACGCCGTCAACTAATTGACGGTCGCTGATCGCAAGGCGCACGGCGCTGCGATTTGCCCACAAGTACGCGGTCCGGTATACTCCGGCCCGCGTATTGCTTTTGAGTACCCCAAGTTGGCAATTTTCCCGCGCTAATCGCGCCGGGCAGTTGCACTGAAATGGGTGCTTAGCTCAGTTGGTAGAGCGGCGCCTTTACACGGCGTAGGTCACAGGTTCGACCCCTGTAGCACCCACCAGAAGCACACGATTTCCGGTTCGGCAGGCACACCGTGCAAAGGCCCGAATCCGCATGTAACCCGCTCATGGCAACGTGGCGGGTTTTTTGTTTTCTGCGCCAAGCGCCAGCCCTTTTTCGTAAGCGTTTTATTGATCTCGCTTTGATTCCGATCAGTGGTGCTACGCTGTGCCATTCGAAATACAACGTGCGAATCATTCGCATTTGAGATACTATGACGGGCTTGTACCGGTCAGCCCGGCGCCGCGGTCTTGTGCGCGTCAACTTCCTGGCTGGCCGGAAAAGTCAATGCTCCCTGGCTGATTCATGCCTAGTCTTCAACCCGGTTGGAACTCTACTTCGCGGTCTTCTTTTGGTATACGCGCAGGCGCTGGTCTGGCGGTCGTCGCGCTTCATGCAGCGGTGATCGGCGCCATTTTCATGGCGCCGGAAAGCCGTCCTGAATTGGAGGAACCCGAGGCAATCATGGTGAGCGTGGTGGACGCCCCCGTCCCCCAGATCGCCAAAGCCGAACCCACGCCTGAAGTGCCGCAGCCGGTGACCGAGACGCCGCCCGAGCCTGAACCCGAGATCGAGCCCGAACCTGAGCCCGAACCGGAATTGAAGCCCGAGCCGGAACCGGAACCCGAGCCCGAGCCGGTGGTTGAAAAGCCGCCGATGCCGGCGCCCAAGCCGCCTCCGCCCAAACCCAAGCCCAAACCCAAGCCTCAGCCCAAGCAGGACGTCAAACCCGAGCCCAAGCCCGACACGCCGCCGCAGCAGACGCCGCCCAGTGGTGCGCCGGAAGGCACGCAGGCGCCGCAGGGGCCGACGCAGGGACCGCCTCCCGATCAGCCCGTGCTGGTCTCGAGCATCGAGTTCCAGGGCGCGCGTCCGATGCCCAACTATCCGATGGCATCGCGCCGCATGCGGGAAGAGGGCCGAGTCGTGGTGCTGGTGGAAATCAACACCCAGGGCTTGGTCGAGCGCGCCACCATCGACGCTTCGTCGGGCTTTCCGCGCCTGGACGAGTCGGCGCTGGCAGCCGCCCGCAAAGGCCGTTTCAAGCCGTATACCCGTAATGGCGTGGCTTATCCCGCCAAAGCAAAAATTCCGTTCGATTTCGTAATGAGGAACTGAGATGTCCAACGCACTGCATAGCGCCACCCTGGTGGCGCAGGCGACTACCAGCCCGGCAGCAGCGCCGGCTGCCGCCGCCGCGCCCGCAGCCCAGCAAGCCGCCACGACGGGCGGCGGGGTCGCCCAGCAAGCCGCTGGCGCCGTCCAGCAGTCGGCCGACGCGCTGCACAGCGCTGCGGCGGCGATTGCGCCCGCGCCGGCTCCTGTCCCCGACATGGGCTTCCTGCACTTCGTCGCGCAGAGCGACTTCGTGGGCAAGAGCCTGTTCGTCATCCTGATCCTCATGTCGCTCGTGACCTGGTATCTCATCCTGGTCAAGGCGGGCAGCAACGTCAGCATGCGCAAGCGTTCGGCCGATTTCCTGAACAAGTTCTGGAACGCGAGCTCGCTGGAGCAGGTCGAGCACGAAATCAGCACGCACGGCGCGCGCGATCCGTTCTCGCATCTGGCCAGCCACGCCATGCATGCGCAGGCGCACCACAACAAGTTCGGCGCCACCAAGCTGGAAGAGTCGGGCAGCAATTCGGATTTCGTCACGCGCACCATGCGCAAGGTCATCGACGAAGAAACGGCCAAGCTGGAAAACGGCCTGACCGTGCTGGCCTCGGTGGGTTCGACGGCGCCGTTCGTCGGCCTGTTCGGTACGGTCTGGGGCGTGTATCACGCGTTGGTCGGCATCGGCCTGTCCGATGGCGTGACCATCAACCGCATCGCCGGTCCGGTGGGCGAGGCCCTGATCATGACGGGCCTGGGCCTGGCGGTGGCAATTCCGGCGGTGCTGGCGTACAACACGTTCGTGCGCAACAACCGCGTGTACCTGTCGCGCCTGGATGCCTTTGCACATGACCTGTTTGCGTTCCTGACCACTGGCCAGCAAGTCGCGCTGTCCGACGGCAAGGTGCGCGCGCTGCGTCGCCAGAACGGCCACGCGGCTCAACGCGGGAGCGAATAATGGCCTTTGGCAGCTTTGAGGGTAAAGGGTCCGGAAGCCATGCGGTGTCCGAGATCAACATGGTGCCCCTGATCGACGTCATGCTGGTGCTGCTGGTGATCTTCATCATCACGGCGCCGCTGTTGGCGCACTCGATCAAGATCAACATGCCCCAGGTGGCTGCCGAGCAGATCGAGGAAGAACCCAAGACCGTGGACCTGGCGATCGACGCCGCGGGCGCACTGTTCTGGGACGAGAAGCCGGTCAATATCGATGACCTGCCCAATCGCTTCAAGTCGATCGCCGGCACCAAGCCGCAACCCGAGATCCGCATCCGCGCCGATCAGAACACCCGTTACGAAACGCTGGCCAAGGTGATGGCCTCGGCGCGCCGCTCGGGCATGACGCGTATCGGTTTCGTCACGACGCCGCCCTCGGGTGGCGCACCGGCAGCGGGAGCGCCCGCCGCCGCGCCGGCTCCGTCCGGCGGGTGAACGAATCCAGGAAGGGGGCGCATTTCGCGCCCCTTTTTTTTTGGATCGCGCTAGAATCGCGGCATGCGAGTTCTGGTAATCGAAGACGACACCACCCTGGGCCATGCGCTCCAGGAATTCCTGGCCGACCAGGGTTATGCGGTCGACTGGCTGACCGAGGGCGACCGGGTTCTGGGCGCGCTGGCGGGCCAGCCGTATGACCTCATGCTGCTCGACCTCAATCTTCCCGGCATGAGCGGCCTGGACGTGCTGCGTCAACTGCGGCAGGACGGCAATCAGGTCCCCGTGCTCATCCTCACCGCCCGCGATGGCATCGAAGACCGCGTTGCCGGTCTGGACGCTGGGGCGGACGACTACGTCACCAAGCCCTTCGAGCTGCCCGAGCTGGCCGCGCGCGTCCGCGCCTTTGGCCGCCGCCGCGCGGGCCAGGCCCAGCCGCTCATCGAAGTCGGCCCGCTGGTGTTCGACACCGTCGGCCGCGAAGTCCGCGCCAACGGCCAGCGCCTGTCGCTGTCGGTGCGTGAACTTTCCGTCCTCGAAATGCTGATGGCCCGCGTGGGCCGCGTCGTGACCAAGCGCCAGATCGTCAATTCCCTGTCCGCCTGGGATGCGGATTTCAGCGAGAACGCCGTCGAAGTCTACGTGTACCGCTTGCGCAAGCGCCTGGAAGGCACGGGCGCCAGCATCCAGACGGTACGTGGCTTTGGCTACATGCTGGATGTGGAAACGGCCTGATGGGCCGGCCGCGGCCGGTGATCGCCGTCCGCGCGTTTTCATCCGCCTCATCGAGGGCTTCGCGCCATGACGCAGGAACGCACTCCCCAACCGTCTCCGGCTGCGCGCCCCCCCATGCTTCCCTCCCGATCGCTTGCCCGGCATCTTGTCATTCGACTGATGCCGCCCATCCTGCTGCTCGTCCTGCTGGACCTGGCGGCAACGTGGGTCATCACCCACAAGATCGACATGTCGCTGTGGATGCTGGAAGACTTCTTCTGGCTGATGGTCGTGGGCCAGGTGGCGCTGATCGCGCTGTTTGCGTGGGTGGTGATGCAGGGCGTGCGGTCCGGGTTGCGGTCGGTGAACCATCTGTCCGAAGAGATCCGGCAACGCTCCATCGACGACATGCAGCCGTTGGAGGTTGCAGGCGTGCCGGTGGAGATCGAGCCGCTGGTCACCCACACCAATGACCTGCTGCTGCGGCTGGACGCGTCGCTGGCCGCTCAGCGGCGCTTCATCGGCCATGCCGCGCATCAGCTTCGAACACCGCTGGCGGGCCTGCGGCTGGAGTCCGAACTCATGTTGGCGCGTCCCTTGCCGGACGACGTCCGGGCCCGCGCCGAGCGCATCAAGGCTGTCAGCGATCGCATGATCCGGCTAGGCCAGCAGCTACTGGTGCTGGCCCGCGCCGATCCCAACGCTCGTCCGCAGGACAGCTTCGTGCGTATCGACCTGTGCGAGTGGGTGCGGGTGCATGGCGCGGAGTGGTTTCCGCGGGTGCGCGAGGCGCACTACGAACTGGATCTGGCTGCGCCCGAGTCGCCCATCTGGATCGACGCGGACCCCTTGCTGCTCGCGGAACTGCTGGGCAACCTGATCGACAATGCGCTGCGCTATGGCAACCCGACGGGCCGCATCACGCTGATCGTCGGCGCCAATCCGCCCTCGCTGACTGTCGAGGACGACGGTCCCGGCATTCCGCCCGAAGAGCGCGACCGCGTGTTCGAGGCGTTCTACCGGTCGCCCACCGCGACGGCGGGCGGCTCCGGCCTGGGATTGGCCATCGTGCGTGAGATCGCGCACGCGCACGGCGCCTGGTGGAAGCTCACCAGCCGGCCCGATTTTTCTGGAACGCGGCTGTCCGTCGTGTTCCCCGGCCCCCGCAAGGGGGCTCAACTCACTCGCCAAGAATCTGCATCATGAGCCAAGGCACGGTCAGCGCTGCTTCTTTGCCCCCAGGCCATCCCGGCGGCGCACACGCCCCTTCATCGCGCGCGGCGCTGGTCCTGGGCGCCCTGGGCGTGGTCTACGGCGACATCGGCACCAGCCCGCTGTACACGCTGCGCGCCTGCCTGACCGGCCTGAGCGTGCACACCGACCTGGAGCCGGCCCATCTGCTGGGTGTGCTGTCCATCCTGTTCTGGATGCTGATGGTGGTGGTGTCCCTGAAATACGTGATGCTCGTGCTGCGCGCGGACAACCGCGGCGAGGGCGGCACGCTGGCGCTGCTGGAGCTGGCGGTGCGCGCACGCGAAGGCAAGCTGCGCTGGGTGCTGATCGTACTGGGCATCTTCGGCGCGGCGTTGTTCTATGGCGACAGCATGATCACGCCAGCGATTTCCGTGCTGTCGGCGCTGGAAGGCATCGGGATCGTGTCGCATACGCTGGACCACTGGGTGGTGCCGATCGCGCTGGTCGTGCTGATCGCGTTGTTTGCGATCCAGTCGCATGGCACGGCCGCCATGGGCAAGCTGTTCGGTCCGGTGATGTTCGTGTGGTTCGCCACGCTGGCCGCGCTGGGCGGCTGGCAGATCTGGCAGACCCCCGAGGTGCTGGCCGCGCTGAACCCGATGTGGGGGCTGCGCTTCATCGTCGAGGCTCCGTGGGTCAGCTTCGTGCTGCTTGGCGCGGTGGTGCTGGCGCTGACCGGCGCCGAGGCGCTGTATGCCGACATGGGCCACTTTGGCCGCCCGGCGATCCGCCGCGCCTGGTTCAGCATGGTGCTGCCGGCGCTGACGCTGTGCTACTTCGGCCAGGGCGCGCTGCTGCTGCGCGACCCCACTGCGATCCGCAATCCGTTTTTCCTGATGGCGCCGGAATGGGGGCTCGCCCCGCTGGTCGCGCTGGCCACCATTGCCACCATCGTGGCGTCGCAGGCCGTGATTTCGGGCGCCTATTCGGTGACGCGCCAGGCGGTGCAGCTCGGCTTCTGGCCGCGCATGCAGATCCTGCATACGTCCGCGATCGAAAAGGGCCAGATCTATCTGCCGCAGGTCAACGCGTTGCTGCTGTGCGCGGTGCTGATCCTGGTGCTGTGGTTCCGCAATTCCGACAACCTGGCAGCCGCGTACGGCTTTGCGGTGACCGGCACGATGTTCACGACCTCGGTGCTGGCATTTGCGGTGCTGCCGCGCGGCAGCAAGGGCATCAAGCGCATGATGTGGTTCCTGGTGCTGGGACTGTTGCTGCTGCTGGATGTGCTGCTGTTCTCGGCCAATGTCTTCAAGATCCACGAAGGCGGCTGGCTGCCGCTGGTGGTGGCGATCGTGGTGTTCACGCTGATGATGACGTGGCGCCGGGGCCGGCGCCTCTTGTCCGACATGCAGCAGCGCGACCGCCAGCCGCTCAAGGAATTCATGGAGCAGCTCGAGCAGTATCCGCCGTCGCGCGTGCCGGGCACCGCCATCTTCATGACGATGAATTCGGGCAACGTCCCGCCGGCGCTGCTGCACAACCTGAAGCACAACAAGGTGCTGCACGACCACGTGCTGTTCCTCTCGATCCAGTCGGCCGACGTGCCGTACATCGCGCTGGAAGAACGCTTCGAGGTGAACAAGCTCAGCGCAACGAGCTGGGCCGCCGTCGTCACCTACGGCTTCAAGGAAGATCCGGATGTGCCGGAGGCGCTGCGCCTGATTGCGGAGGCCTATCCTGAGCTGGACCTGGAGCCGATGCGCACGTCGTTCTTTCTGTCGCGCCAGACGGTGGTGGCGGCCAAGAAGCCCGCCTTGTCGCGGTGGCGGCGCGCGGTATTCTCGTTCATGGCGCGCAATTCGACCCGCAGCACCAAGTTCTTCAAGATCCCGGCTAACCGGGTCGTGGAAATGGGCATGCAGGTCGAGCTCTAGACGCCACGCCGGCGGCGTCGCGGCCACGGCGCGCCGCAGCCAGGCGAAAAAAAACCCTCGGTGTGAAAACCGAGGGTTTTTGTTTGGCCTTGAAGAATTACTTCTTCGAGGTTGTGTCCTTCAGTTGGGGCAGCGACGTGCCGCTGGAGGCGAGCAGGCCGGTCTTGACGTACGTGAACAGCTTTTCGCGCGTGTCGACGATGTCGAGGTTGCGCATGGTGAGCTGGCCGATGCGGTCCGCCGGCGTGAAGGGGGCGTTTTCCACCTTCTCCATGGACAGGCGCTCGGGCGCGTACGTGAGGTTGGACGACACGGTGTTCAGCAGCGAGTAGTCGTTGCCGCGGCGCAGTTCGATGGTGACTTCGCCGGTGATGGCGCGGGCCACCCAGCGCTGGGCGGTTTCGCGCAGCATGATGGCTTGCGGGTCGAACCAGCGGCCCTGGTACAGCAGACGGCCCAGCTTGCGGCCGTTTTCGCGGTACTGCTCGATGGTGTCTTCGTTGTGGATGCCGGTGACCAGGCGCTCGTAGGCGATGAAGAGCAGGGCCAGGCCCGGGGCTTCGTAGATGCCGCGGCTCTTGGCTTCGATGATGCGGTTTTCGATCTGGTCGCTCATGCCCAGGCCGTGACGGCCGCCGATGCGGTTGGCTTCGAGCAGCAGTTCGACGGGATCGGCGTATTCGACGCCGTTCAGCGCGACGGGCTGGCCTTCTTCGAAGCGCACCGTGACTTCCTCGGCCTTGACGGCGACGTCGTCGCGCCAGAACGCCACGCCCATGATGGGCTTGACGATGCGGATGCCGGAATTCAGTTGTTCCAGGTCCTTGGCTTCGTGCGTGGCGCCGAGCAGGTTGGAGTCGGTGGAGTAGGCCTTTTCAGCCGACATCTTGTAGTCGAAACCGGCCTGGCGCATGTATTCGGACATTTCCGAACGGCCGCCGAGCTCGTCGATGAAGCGCTGGTCGAGCCAGGGCTTGTAGATCTTGAGTTCCGGGTTGGTGAGCAGGCCGTAGCGGTAGAAACGCTCGATGTCGTTGCCCTTGAAGGTGCTGCCGTCGCCCCAGATGTTGACGTTGTCTTCCTTCATGGCGGCCACCAGCATCGTGCCGGTGACGGCGCGGCCGATGGGCGTCGTGTTGAAGTACGTGATGCCGGCGGTCGAGATGTGAAACGCGCCCGATTGCAGAGCGGCGATGCCTTCAGCCACAAGCTGCGCGCGGCAGTCGATCAGGCGGGCGTTTTCGGCGCCGTAGGCCAGGGCCTTGCGGGGAATCTCGTCGTAGTCGGATTCGTCGGGCTGGCCCAGGTTGGCGGTGTAGGCGTAGGGAATGGCGCCGTTGTTGCGCATCCAGAGGAGCGCCGCGCTGGTGTCCAGGCCGCCGGAAAAGGCGATGCCGACTTTCTGGCCGGTGGGCAGGTTCGGGAGGATAGTGGTCATTGTTTGAGGTGAGACGCCAACAGGACTTTGACAGCAACGAGCCGCCAAACAAGAAAATAGCCCGCCATTTTAACTCTTTTGAGGGGGGCTGGCCGCCGGGGTTTCGGCGCGGGGGGCGCCCGGCGCGAACAGCGCCGCAAGCCGCAGGCCGCGGATCAGCTCGCCCGTGGCCGCGGCCAGCCGGGTGGCCGGGCGATGGCGGGCGCTGGCCAGCACCAGGTTGTTGGTGATGGTGGGCGAGCTGATGGCGCACAGGGACAGTTCATGCTCGGCGGCTGGGCCGCGCGCCGCCGAGCGCGGCAGGATGGCATAGGCATCACCCTGCGCGGCCAGTTCCACAATGGTCTGCACGGCGTCGACCTCGGCCGCGACCTTGAGCCGCACGCCCTGCGCACGGCAGACGCTTTCGACAAGGGTGCGGATGGCGTTGGGCAGGCTGGGCAGCACCAGCGGATAGTCGCCCAGCCGCGCGACCGGCACGCGGGCGGGCAGGGGCGGCTGATGGCCCGCCGCGGCCGCCAGAACCAGGTCTTCGCGGAACAGGGACTCGTAGACAAGCTGCGGAGACGGGGCCGGATCGTAGAGCAAGGCCAGGTCCACCCGGCCGGCGAGCAGCCATTCGCGCACCTGGGCGCTCAAGCCTTCAGCCACCGCGATCGACGCGTCCGGAAAATTCTGGCGGAATGCCTGAACCAGCGGCGGCGTGAGCACGCGCGCGATGCGCGGCGGCAGGCCGATCATGACCTTGCCGGTGGGCGTTTCGCGCAGCGTCTGCAGGTCTTCCTTGGCGCGCTCGGCCAACGCCAGCAGGGCGCGGGCGTGCTCGAGAAAGCGCAGGCCCGCTTCCGTGGGCTCGGCGCCGCGCCCGTTGCGGTAGAGCAGGTGCTGGCCCAGCTCCAGTTCCAGCAGCCGCACTTGGCGGCTGAGGGTGGGCTGCGCGACGTCCAGCATTTCGGCGGCGCGCGAGAAGCTGCGGCGTTCGGCCACGCGCACGAAGTATTCGATCTGCTTGAGGTCCATCGGGATATTAGGTTTTTCGATATCAGAAATATACGGTATAGCATTGTTCGCCCACCGGCATTCCGCGACCATGGCGCTTTCCATGCAGGAACTTCCCGTGCCCGATTGCCGTCCGCCGCTTGCCTCGCCCACCCGTCCCCGCCATGCGCTGCCGCCGGGCGCATGCGACGCGCACTGCCACGTCTTCGGACCCGGCGATGTATTTCCGTATGCGGAAGGCCGCTCGTACACGCCGCCGGACGCGTCGTTCGCCAGCATGGCGGCGCTGCATACCCATCTGGGCATCGAGCGCGCCGTTGTGGTGCAGGCCAACTGCCATGGATCGGACCATCGCGCCTTGCTGGACGCGCTGGCGCGTAGCAACGGGCGATATCGCGGCGTGGCGCTCCTGGGCGCGGACGCCACCGCCGCCAGCGTCAAGGCGCTGCATGAAGGCGGCGTGCGGGCCGCGCGTTTCAACTTCGTGCCGCATCTGGGCGGCGCGCCCGAGCCGGCGGTGTTCGACCATGTGGTCAAGCTGATCGCGCCGCTGGGATGGCACCTGTGCCTGCACGTGGACGGCGCGATGCTGCCCGAATTGCTGCGGCGGCTGCTCACGCTGCCGGTGCCGTTCGTCGTGGACCACATGGGCAGGCTGAAGGCGGCCGATGGGCTGGACTCGCCCGCGATGCGCGCCTTGCTCGGTTTGGCCGACGTGCGCGAGGCCTGGGTGAAGGTGTCCGGCATCGACCGGATCTCCGCCGGCCGCCGCCCCTTTGCGGAAGGCATTCCGTTCGTGCGCGCGCTGGTGGAGGCCATGCCGGACCGCACCTTGTGGGGCACGGACTGGCCGCATCCGAACGTGGCCGGCGACATGCCGGACGATGGCGAATTGGTGGACACATTTTTCGAGGCGTGCCCGGACGCCGGGTTGCGCCAGCGCGTGCTGGTGGACAACCCGGCACGGCTGTACGGATTTCAGTAGCAGGCAATGACCGCGGAACGAGGGCCAGGAAGCCCCCGCCGCTCGCACATCCCCATCAACGAGGAGACAACATGTTCAAGAAAATCATCTCGGCCGCCGTGCTGAGCCTGGCCGCCGCTAGCGCGGCCCATGCCGACGGCCCCGTGCGCCTGATCATTGCATTCCCGCCGGGCGGTCCCGTGGATCTGGTGGGACGCGTGCTGGCCGAGCAACTGGGCAAGGAGCTCAAGCAGAACGTCATCGTCGAGAACAAGGCGGGCGCCAACGGCAACATCGCGGCCGCCTACGTGGCGAAGGCGCCGGCCGACGGCTCGGTGCTGTTTCTGACCAGCGTCGGCGCGGTGGCGATCAGCCCGGCGCTGTACAAGGACCTGCCGTATGACCCCGCGCGCGATTTCGCGCCGGTTTCGCGCGTGGTGAACAACGCCACCGTGTTCGTGGTGAACCCGTCCAATCCGGCGACGGATGCCGCCGACTTCGTGAAGAAGTCGCAGGCCGCGTCGCAGTCGGTGGCCATCGGCTCGTCGGGCATCGGCAGCATTCCGCACCTGACGCTGGAAATGTTCGCCGATTCCAGCAAGGCCAAGGTGCTGCACGTGCCGTACAAGGGCGCGGCTCCCGTCATCAACGACGTGATGGGCAATCAGGTATCCGGTTTCTTCGGCGACGTGCCCGGCTTGATCGGCCACATCCAGGGCGGCAAGCTCAAGCCGTTGGGCTTGGCCGCGCCGACGCGCCATCCGCTGCTGCCCGACGTGAAGACGCTGGCTGAGCAAGGCATCCCGGGCGTCGAGTCCAACAACTGGTATGGCCTGGTCGCGCCCGCGGCCACGCCGGCCGCCACCGTGGACAAGTTGAACCAGGCCGTGCGCGCCGCGCTGGGCAACGAGAACGTCCGCGCCCGCCTGGAAAAGTTCGGCGCCGAGGCCGCGCCCAGCACGCCGCAGGAACTGGGCGCGCTGATCGCCGCCGACCGCGAGAAGTGGACCGCGCTGATCCAGCGCAAGAACATCCGTCCGGAGTAACCATGAGCGCGCGCCGAATCGAACCCGTCGTACCCGGCACCCGCCCGGAACTGGCCGTGCTGGAGGCGCGCATCGCCGCCGCGCGCGGCCGCATCTCGCCGCTGTATCAGGTGCTGTTGAACAGCCCGGCGGTGGTCGAGGGCTGGGAAGCCATGCTGACCGCGATCCGGCAAAAGACGTCGCTGGCGCCGCGGCTGCGCGAGCTGATCATCCTGCGTGTGGCGACGTTGAACAATGCGCCATACGAGTTCGAGGCGCACGTGCCCCACGCGCTGGCGGGCGGCATGCCGCAGGCGGTCATCGACGTGCTGCGCGGCAACCCCGCGCCGGATCAGGTGCAGGGACTGGAACCCGGAGAAGCCGAGGTGCTGGCGCTGACGGATGCGATGACCCGCGACATCGAGGTGCCGGACGCGGTGTTTGCGCCGCTGCGGGAACGCTACGATGATGCGCAACTGGTGGAACTGACGGCAACGGTCGGCGCGTACAACATGGTGTCGCGCTTTCTGGTCGCCTTGCGCGTCGGACATTGAAGGAGAGGGCTGTGCAGGAAACGATGTTGCTGGTGTCGCTGGGCGAACGGTTTGACGAGGCGCGCGCCCGGGATCTGGCCGGACGTCTCGCGGACGGGCTGGCGGATGTGAAGATCAGCGCCTTTGCCGCGCTGGAAGCCGAGGACACCTACGTATACGTGCGCGGGGCCCGTGCATTGCCGGAGATCCAGGCCCGCCTCGCGGAACTGGCGCCCGGCGCGCATGCGCGGGTGCTGCACCTGACGCTGCACCTGCCCGGCGCGTCGGCGGGGAAGGAGGCGCCGTGGCATTACATCGTCGAAACCGACGTGCTGCCCGAAGCCGAGGCCGACCTGAACGCGTGGTATGACCAGGAGCATCTGCCGGGGCTGGCGTCGGTGCCCGGCACGGTGCGCGCGCAGCGCTGGGAATGCCGCGATGAATCGCCGCGCTACCTGGCCTGCTACGACCTGCACACGCAGGAAACCTTTGGCAGCCCGCCGTGGCTGGCCGTGCGCGCAACCGATTGGAGCAGCCGCGTGCGGCCGTCGTTCCGCAACACGCGGCGCACGATGTTCAGGAAGATCCTGTAGCGCCAAGCGTTTTAGAAAGCGGAAAGTCAAAAGCAGAAGGGCCCGGACATCGCAGGATGTCCGGGCCCTTTTCATGCGTACAGGACGGGTTTAGTCGACCTGACCCAGCAGCAGGAATTCCATCAGCGCCTTCTGCACGTGCAGGCGGTTCTCGGCTTCGTCCCAGACCACGCTTTGCGGTCCGTCGATGACTTCGCCGGTGACTTCCTCGCCGCGGTGGGCGGGCAGGCAGTGCATGAAGACGGCCTGCGGGTCAGCCGCGGCCATCATTTCGGCGTCCACGCACCAGTCGGCGAATGCCGCGCGGCGCTCTTCGTTTTCGGCCTCGTAGCCCATGCTGGTCCACACGTCGGTGGTGACCAGATGCGCGCCCTTGCAGGCTTCCATGGGGTCCTTGAATTGGCGCAGCACCTTGTCGGACGGCGTGCCGATGCGCGAGGCTTCGAGTTCGTAGCCGGCCGGCGTGGACACATGCAGCGTGAAGCCCAGCATTTCGGCCGCGTGCAGCCAGGTGTAAGCCATGTTGTTGGCATCGCCCACCCAGGCGACTGTCTTGCCGGCGATGGGGCCGCGGTGCTCGATGTAGGTGAAGATATCCGCCAGAATCTGGCAGGGGTGGAATTCGTTGGTCAGGCCGTTGATCACGGGCACGCGCGAATGCGACGCGAAGCGCTCGATGCGGGTCTGCTCGAACGTGCGGATCATGACGATGTCGACCATGCGCGAGATCACGCGCGCGGTGTCCTCGATGGGCTCGGAGCGGCCGAGCTGCGAGTCGTTGGACGTCAGGTTGATGACCGAGCCGCCCATCTGGTACATGCCGGCCTCGAACGACACGCGGGTGCGCGTGCTGGCCTTTTCGAACACCATTGCCAGCGTGCGGTCGTGCAGCGGCATGTGGGGCTCGTAGCGTTTGAACTTTTCCTTGATCAGGCGCGCGCGGTCCAGCACGTAGGCGATCTCGGCGGACGAGAAGTCCTTGAACTGCAGAAAGTGCCGCAGCGGGCCGTTTTGAGTCGTGGGAGGAGTCATGTTGATGTCGCAGGTCATTGGGCCCCGCCAGGCTCGTGGCCCGGCAGGGACGTTGATTATGGTTTTTCGGCCAGGAACTGTTGGATGAGCGGCACCAGAAGGGCGACGATCTGGTCGGCCTCCTGGCGCGTCAGGATCAGCGGCGGCAGCATGCGGATGACGCGGTCGCGCGTGACGTTGATGAGCAGGCCTGCTTCCATGGCGCGTAGCGCAAGGACGCCGCAGGGGCGGGCCAGCTCGATGCCCAGCATGAGGCCGCGGCCGCGGATGTCGGCCACGCCGGGCGTGCCGGCCAGCGCGCCGGCCAGGCGGTCTTTCAGGTATTCGCCCACGTCATGGGCGTTTTCAAGCAGGTTTTCGGATTCCAGCGCATCGAGCACCGCGAGGCCCGCGGCGCACACCAGCGGTCCGCCGCCGAACGTGGTGCCGTGGCTGCCCGGCGTGAAGACGCCCGCGGCCGGACCTGCGGCCAGCATCGCGCCGATGGGCACGCCGCCGGCCAGGCCCTTGGCCAGTGTCATGACGTCGGGGCGGATGTCGGCCCATTGGTGTGCGAACCACTTGCCGGTGCGCCCGATGCCGGACTGGACTTCGTCGATCATCAGCAGCCAGCCGCGCTCGGTGCACAGTTGGCGCAGCGCCTGCAGGTAGGCGATGTCGGACGGGCGGATTCCGCCTTCACCTTGCAGGACTTCCAGCAGCACGGCGGTGGTGCGCGGCTCGGCGTCGCCGGCGGCGCGCACCGCCTCCAGGTTGTTGTACGGCACCTGGATGAAGCCGCTGGGCAGGGGCTCGAAGCCCTTGCGCGCCTTGTCGCTGCCGGTGGCCGCCAGCGTGGCCAACGTGCGGCCATGCCAGGACGAATCCATGGTGATGATGTGGGCGTGCTGGTTGCCGCGCTGGTAGGCGTAGTAGCGGGCGAGCTTGATGGCCGCCTCATTGGCTTCGGAGCCGCTATTGTTGAACGCGACTTCCTGCATGCCGGACAGCGCCGTCAGGCGGGCGGCAAGCTCGGTCTGCTGGGGGATGCCGTAGATGTTGGAGGTATGGATGACGCGGGCGGCCTGCTCGGCGATGGCGGCGACCAGCTTCGGATGGGCATGGCCCAGGCACGAGACGCCGATGCCGGCCAGGGCATCCAGGTACTTGCGGCCGCTTGCGTCCCACAGCCAGACACCCTGGCCGTGCGTGAACGATACCGGCAGCCGGGCATAGATATTGGCCAGAGGCGAGCTCATCGCGGATCCTCCTGGGGGAATGGCATCGACAGCATGCCCGCTTGCTAGGGCGAATCAGGGGAGAATCGCGGTTCGAAAGAGGGCAAAGGATCAATCATATACAATTCGCGGCGCGGCACGCATGTTTGATCACGCCGAAGATCCGGCTTTCGTGAAAGGCGTCCCGCAGTGAAGAACACATGGCAACTCGCGTCAGACAATTCGTAATTCATGGCGTTACCGAAAGCGGTAGCCGCTTCCGCCCGAGCGATTGGGCCGAACGGCTCGCCGGCGTAATGGCACAGTTCCGGCCCGCCGGCTGTGCTGGTAACCACCTCACTTATTCGCCTTATGTGCTGCCCGTCGTGATCGATGGCGTGCGCGGGATCGTCGTCGACCTGCGCCTGCGCGACCTGGAGCCGCTGGCCTACAAGTTCGTGGTGGATTTCGCCCGCGACAACAACCTCAAGACGGAAGAACGCGAAATCTAGGCCCCCAGAACGAAAAAGCGCCCCAACCGGGCGCTTTTCTCATTCTGTGACCCCTGCACGCCGGCGAGGCGGGCCGGGCGCTACCCGCCGCACGGACGATTGCCCGCGCGGCGGCTACGCGCGTATCACTTCGCGTACACCAGATCGCGCAGCCCCAGCGACAGCCCGGGCCAGTAGGTGATGACCATCAGGCACAGGATCACCACGCCGACGAAGGGCACCAGAGGTTTGATCAGGCGCTCCAGCGGCAGCTTGGCCACCGCGCAAGCGGCAAACAGGTTCACCCCGAACGGCGGCGTGATCATGCCCAGCGCCAGGTTGACCACCATGATGATGCCGAAGTGCACCGGGTCCACGCCGAACTGCAGCGCCACCGGCAGCAGCAACGGGGCCAGCACGACGATCGACGCCGAGGTTTCGATGAACATGCCGATCACGAACAGCGCGGCGTTCACGCCCATCAGGAAGCCGAACTTGGTGTCGAAAATCTGAGCTAGCCACGTGCCCAGCGCGTCCGGAATGCCGGCGCGGTTGAGCAGGAAGCTGAAGATGCCGGCGTTGGCGATCACGAACATGATGACGGCGGTGGACACGACCGACTTGTGCAGCGTGTCCGACAACTGACGGAACGTGAGGCGGCGGTAGATGAATTTGCCCACGAAGACCGCGTACATCACGGCCACGACCGACGCTTCGGTCGGCGTGAAGACGCCGCCGTAGATGCCGCCCAGGATGATGACGGGCATCAGCAGCGCCAGCCAGGCGCGTTTGAACGCGGGCCACAGCGGCAGCCGGCCTTCGCCGTCGCGCTTGCCCAGGTTGTTGCGCTTGGCGTAGAGCCAGACGTAGAACATCAGCGCAATGCCGATCAGGATGCCGGGCATGACGCCCGCAATGAAGAGTTCGCCGGTGGACGTGTCGGTGGACACGGCAAACAGGATCATCGGGATGGACGGCGGGATGATGACCCCGAGTTCCGCCGCACTGGCCTGCAATGACGCCGCAAAGGGGGCCGGATAGCCGTGCCGGATCATGGCGGGGATCAGGATCGCGCCGACCGCAAAGGTGGTGGCCACGCTGGAACCCGCGACCGCCGCGAAGATCATGCAGGTCAGCACGCAGGTGCAGGCCAGGCCGCCCTGGATGCCGCCGACCACGCTTTTGGCGAATTCCACCATGCGTTCGGAGATGCCGCCGGCTTCCATCAAGTTGCCGGCCAGGATGAAGAAGGGGATGGCCACGAGCGGGTACTTGTCCAGCGCGGCAAACAACTGCTGCGCGACGACCAGCCAGGGCAGGCCCGAGGCGCCGACTCCCGCCAGGCTGGCCAGGCCGATCGACACGGCGACCGGCACGGACAGCCCGAAGAAAATCAGCATCGAGACAATCATTAATTGGGACATGGCGATTTCTGCTGCTCAGGTTCGATAGGGGGCGGCTCAGCCTTGCGCGTCGTTGCGCACGGGCACGTCGTCTTCTTCGCCGGCGCACCAGCGGGCCAGCACGGCAATGGCCGCCAGCGTGGCGCCCACGGGGATCGCAAGGTAGATCCAGGAAATCGAGATGTCCAGGCTCGGCACGTTCTGGAAACGCACGCGATAGGTCATGTTGCCGCCGATCCAGGCCAGAAAGCCGAGAAAGCCCGCGCAGATCAGGCCGATGATGGCCTCGAGCACGCGGCGGCGCGTGCCGCCCAGCAGGTTGCGCAGCAGTTCCACGCTGATCATGGCGCCGTGGCGGAAGGCCAGGGCCACGCCCAGCAGCACGGTCCAGATGAGGAGGGCGCGGGTGAGGACCTCGCTCCAGTCGGCGGGCGAGTGCAGCACGAACCGGGCGATGACCTGGTAGAACGCGGCGGCCGCGGCGGCCACCAGCAGAAGTTGGGCGAGGGCCGAGACCAGCTTGAACAGGCCGCGGTCGAAGGCGCAGAGCAAACGCATGGTGAATTCCGTTGGCGATAATCGCGGAAAAAGGGGGGGCGGGCGCACGGCGAAAGCCGGCCCGCCGCCAGGCGACCGGCCCCGCAAAGGGGGCCGTGCCCGCTTATTTCGTGTCGCGGATCGAGTCGATCAGCTTCTTGTCGAACTTCTTGTAGTACTCGGGGTAGGCCGGTTCCACGGCGGCGGCAAAGGCGGCACGGTCCACTTCGGACACCTGCATGCCTTCCTTCTTGAGCTGCTCGACGCCCGTCTTCTCGATGTTGTCGACGTAGGCGCGCATGGCCTGGGCCGATTCCTTGCCGGCCTTGTCGAAGTTGGCCTTGTCGGCGGCCGACAGGCCTTCATAGACGTTGGCGGACATCAGCACCAGGGCCGGGCCGTACACGTGGCCGCTCAGCGACAGGTACTTCTGCATTTGCGACAGCTTGGCCGAGGTGATCACGGACAAGGGGTTTTCCTGGCCGTCGATGGTGCCCTGCTGCAGCGCGGTGGCCACTTCGGGCCAGGCCATCGGCGTGGGCAGGATGCCGATCTGGCGGAAGGCCAGGATGTGAATCGGGTTTTCCGTGGTGCGGATCTTCAGGCCCTTGGCGTCCGCCGGGGTCTTGACCGGGCGCACGTTGTTGGTCAGGTGGCGAAAACCCTGTTCGCCCCACGCCAGCGCCACGATGCCGCGGCTGGGGAACTTGGCCAGCATGTCCTGACCGATCTTGCTGTCGAGCACGGCACGGGCGTGCGGCAGGTCGCGCAGCAGGAACGGGATGTCAAAAACGCCAGTCTCGGGAACAAAATTCAGGGTTGCACCGGTCGAAACGATCGCCAGGTCGATGGTGCCGATCTGCAGGCCTTCGATCACTTCGCGTTCGCCGCCCAGCGCGCTATTGGCAAATTGCTGGACCTTGAACTTGCCGTTGGTGGAGCCTTCGATGGATTTGGCCATCGCGTCGGCGCCGGCGCCGTAGTGCGACGACGTCGACAGCGCGTAGGCCATTTTCAGGGTGGTCTGCGCCGCCAAGGGCAGGGAGGTGGCGGCCGCGCAGGCGGCCAGAATCGTGGCCGCAAGCCAGGTTTTACGCATTGTCTTCTCCGGAATTGGTTATCTTTATGGGCGGCTTTGCCTCCCGCCCCGGGATGATATCGGGATTCGGACGCCCCACAGGCGCTTAGTTAACATAGACGAATGATGGATTTCCCTGATATGTCACAGGCCAAGCGCCCTGGTTTATGGTCCACCTTGCGCCTGGGCGCCCGGATGATGATGCGCGACGCGCGCGCCGGCGAACTCCGCCTGCTGGTCCTGGCCCTGGTCGTGGCGGTGGCCGCCGTCACCAGCGTGGGCTTTCTGGCCGACCGGGTCGGCCGCGCGCTGGAACGCGACGCCGGCCAGATGCTGGGCGCCGATCTGGTGCTGGACGCCGATGAGCCCGTGCCCGCCGCCTTCAAGGATCAGGCGCGCGAGCGCGGTCTGACGGTTTCCGGCACGTGGCAGTTTCCGTCCATGGTGGGCGCCGGGGACGGCGCGCAACTAGCGGCGCTGAAAGCGGTGGAGCCGGGCTATCCGCTGCGCGGGGCCTTGCGGGTGGCAGAGGCGCCGTTCGCGCCCGACGCGGCCACGCGCGACGTGCCGCCCGAAGGCGCGGTGTGGGTCGACGCGCAGCTGCTGGCGCTCTTGAACCTGAAGGTGGGCGATACGCTGAATGTGGGCGACGCCCATATGCGCATCGACCGCGTCATCACCTATGAGCCGGACAAGGGCATGCAGTTCGTCAACGTCGCCCCGCGCGTGCTGCTGCGCGCCAGCGACCTGCCGGCCACCGGTCTCATCGCCCCGGGCAGCCGCATCGGCTATGCCATGCTGGTCGCCGGCCAGCCCGACGCCGTGGCCGGGTATTCGACCTGGCTGAATCAGAATCTGAAGCGTGGCCAGAAGATCGCCACGCTGGAATCGGGCCGCCCGGAAGTGCGCCGCACGCTGGACCGCGCGCAGCGCTTCCTGTCGCTGGTCGCGCTGCTGGCCGTGCTGATCTCGGCCGTGGCCGTGGCGCTGGCGGCGGGGCGCTACATGACGCGCCACCGCGACGGCATTGCGGTCATGCGCTGCCTGGGAGCGGTGCAATCGCAGGTCGCCCGCATGCTGACGCTGGAATTCACGCTGGTCGGGCTGTTTTCGTCCGCGGCCGGCTGCCTGCTGGGGTTTGGCGTGCATCAGGTGCTGGTCATGCTGCTGGGCTCGCTGATCGATACGACGTTGCCCGCGCCATCGGCCATCCCGGCGCTGCAAGGCCTTCTGACCGGACTGCTGCTGCTTCTGGGCTTTGCGCTACCGGCGCTGGCGCAGCTGCGTCACGTGCCGCCCGCCCGCGTCCTGCGGCGCGACGCGGACACGATCAGCGCGCGCAGCGCCTTCGGTTATGTGCTGGGCGCGGCCGGATTTGCGCTTCTGATCTGGTGGTTCGCGGGCGATGCCAAGCTGGGCGGCGTGGTGGCCGGGGGCTTTCTGGGCGCCTTTGGCGTGTTCGCGCTGGTCGCCTGGCTGTGCATCCTGGGCCTGGCGCGCGTGCGCCGGCTGGCCGCCGGACTGCCCGCGCTGCGCTTTGCGCTGGCGGGCGTGGTGCGCCGCCGGGCAGCCACGATCACCCAGGTGTGCGCGCTGGCGGTCGGCTTGATGGCGCTGCTGCTCCTGACCATGACGCGCACCGATCTTATCCAGGGCTGGCAGCGCACCATGCCGCCGGACGCGCCCAACCGTTTCCTGATCAACGTGCAGCCAGACCAGCGTCAGGCCGTGACTGATGCGCTGACGCGCGAAGGCCTCGGCCGCATCACGCTGTCGCCGATGGTCCGCGGACGGCTGATTGCCGTCAACGGCAAGCCGGTGGGCCCGGACGACTACGACGAACCGCGCGCCAAGCGCCTGGTGGACCGCGAATTCAACCTGTCCTATGGCGACGAGATGCCGTCGTCCAACCGCATCGAACAGGGCCGCTGGCTGACGCCGGGCGCGGCCGAGGTCTCGCTGGAGGCGGGGCTGGCGCAGTCGCTGCGCATCGGGCTGGGCGACAAGATGACGTTCGACGTGGCCGGCCAGCAGGTCGAGGTGGCGGTGTCGAGCATCCGCCGGGTGGATTGGGATACGATGCGCGTGAATTTTTTCGCCATCCTGACCCCCGCCGCACTGGCCGACATGCCCCAGAGCTGGATCACGTCCTTCTACCTGCCGCCCGACAAGGCGGCGGTGCTGCCCGCCCTGGTGCGGGAGTTTCCGAACCTGACGGTGTTCGACGTGGGCGCCATCCTGCAGCAGTTGCAGTCCGTGCTGAATGAAGTGGGCCGCGCGGTGCAGCTTCTGTTCCTGTTTACCCTGGCTGCGGGCGTGCTGGTGCTGTCCGCGGCGCTGACCGCGACGCGCGACGAGCGCATGCGCGAGGCGGCGGTGCTGCGCGCGCTGGGCGCCACGCGGCGTCAGCTTGCCCGTTCGCAGCGCATCGAGCTGTGGGCCGTGGGCGGGTTGGCCGGCCTTCTGGCGGCGGCCGGCGCGACCGCCATCGCTTGGGCTTTATCAACCCAGGTGTTCGACTTCACCATTACCCTCAGCCTCTGGCCGTGGCTGGCCGGCATCGGCGCCGGCATGCTGGGGGCGTGGGCGGGCGGCGCGCTTGCCCTGCGCGGCGTCCTGCGCACGCCGCCGCTCGTCACCCTCCGAGAAACCTGATGACGTCCCGCGTCCACACCATCACAGAACCCGTGGAAAATTCCCGCACCATGTTTGACCTTCTTGGCGGCGAAGCCGGCGTGCGCGCCCTCGTCGACCGCTTCTATGACCTGATGGACATGGAGCCCGACCTCAAGGAACTGCGCGCCGCCCACGGCCCCAGCCTGGACGAGGCGCGCGACAAGCTCTTCTGGTTCCTGTGCGGCTATTTCGGCGGTCCGGATCACTACATCGAACGCTTCGGCCATCCCCGCCTGCGGGCGCGCCACCTGCCGTTTTCCATCGGCGAGGTCGAGCGCGACCAATGGGTGACCTGTATCGGCCGGGCAATGGAAGACGAGGGCATCGAGCCCGTCCTCGTCGAGCGCTTGCTCGAATCGTTCTACGGCGTGGCCGACTGGATGCGCAACCGTGAAGGCTGACGATCAATCCGGCGCGCGGCGCTCCGCCTGGGATGGCCCGCTGGCTGGCGCCATGCTCAGCGACGCCCGGCGCCTTGCGGACGCGGGCCCCGAAGTCTTCAACCCCGCGCACTATGGCGACCGGGCCCGGCCCGTGGACTCCGGCGGGCGTCAGGCCGCGTGGTTCGTCGAGGGGCAGGGCTGGCAGGGCGTGCTGCGGCGCTACCGCCGCGGCGGCATGATCGCCCGCATCAGCCGCGACGCGTATCTCTGGAACGGCGAGTCGCGCACGCGCAGTTTTCGCGAGTACCGGCTGCTGGCCGCCCTGCGCGCACAAGGGCTGCCGGTGCCGGCGCCGCTGGCGGCCGCCTACTGGCGCCAGGGCCCGATCTACCGCGCCGCCATCGTGGTCGAACGCATTCCCGGCGTGCGCCCGTTGGCGCAGGCGCTTTCCGAACCCCTGTGGCAGCCGGTAGCCGATGCCATCGTGCGCATGCACCGGGCGGGCGTCTGGCATGCCGATCTGAACGCGTTCAACATCCTTATCGGCAACGACGGCCGGGTCTGGCTCATCGACTTTGACCGCGGCACGCAGGGCGGGCTGTCGGAGCGGCAGCGCCAGGCCAATCTCGACCGCCTGCGCCGGTCGCTGCGCAAGGTGGCCGGCGAGGCCGGGGACCGTTTCTGGATGCGCCTGCGCGACAGTTACTGGACGGCCTGGGGCATCGGAATCCAGCCCTGACCGCCGGCCCGTCCGCCGCGGGCAGCCACGGCAGCAATTGCGCCAATTACCCCGCAAAGTTGGGCAGGTCAACGCAAAATGGCTTTATTATTTCGCCTTTTGGTACTCCTGTCACAAACGGCATAGAGCAAGGGGGCTGGACATAATGGAACTTAAGGCGGGAATGCGCTGGGCGCTCGGCGCGGTGCTGGTCGCGGCGGCCACATCGGCGGCGGTAGCGCAGAACAAGGTCGTCAACGTCTACAACTGGGCCGAATACACGGCCCCGGACACGATCCCGGGTTTCGAAAAGGAAACCGGCATCAAGGTCCGCTATGACGTCTACGACAGCAACGACGCACTGCAGGCCAAGCTGCTGGCCGGCAAGTCGGGTTACGACGTCGTTGTCCCGTCCACCCATTACGCCTCGCGCCAGATCGAAGCAGGCCTGTTCCAGAAGCTGGACAAGTCCAAGATCCCCAACTGGAAGTACCTGGATCCCGAAGTCATGGCGCTGGTCGCCACGGTCGATCCCGGCAACGAACACGCCATTCCGTGGGGCTACGGGACCAATGGCCTGGGCTACAACGTCACCAAGGTCAAGCAGATCATGGGCGACGACGTGGACCTGGCCAACTGGGACATGATCTTCAAGCCCGAGAACGCCGCCAAGCTCAAGGAGTGCGGCATCTCGATGCTGGACGAAGCCGCGCAGGTGTTCCCGGCCGTGCTCAAGTACCTGGGCAAGGACCCCAACAGCACCAACGCCGCCGACTACCAGGCCGCGATGGAAGTGCTGAAGAAGATCCGTCCGTACATCCGCCAGTTCAGCTCGTCGGGCTACATCGACGAACTGGCCGTGGGCGACCTGTGCATGGTCTACGGCTTTTCCGGCGACGTCATGATCGCCCGCAAGCGCGCGCAGGACGCCAAGAAGCCCTATGAAGTGAACTACTTCATTCCGAAGGGCGGCGCGCCGGCGTGGTTCGACCTGATGGTCATTCCCAAGGATGCGCCGCATCCCGAAGAGGCGCTGGCGTTCATCAACTACATCGAAACGCCGAAGGTCCATGCGGCCATCACCAACACCATGTTCTACCCGAACGCCAACAAAGAGGCGCGGCAGTTCGTGAACAAGGATGTGGCTGAAAATCCCATGATCTACCCGCCCGCCGAGGTCTCCAAGACCCTGTACGTGATCAAGGCCTTGCCCTTGAACATTTCACGGCTGCAGAACAAGTTGTGGTCCGAGCTGAAGTTGGGAAATTAGTCATCATGAACGATAGCCGTTACTCGGCGCAGCACGCGGCGGACCCGGACGAGTTCGTCCGGGTCTCCGATGTTGTAAAGATCTTTGGCGACGTGGTGGCCGTGCGTTCGGTCAACCTGTCCGTCAAACGAAACGAAATCTTCGCGCTGCTGGGCAGCTCGGGTAGCGGCAAGTCCACCTTGCTGCGCATGCTGGCCGGATTCGAGGAAACCACCTCCGGCCAGATCCTGCTGGACGGCGAGGACATCACCAGCGTGCCGCCGTACCGCCGGCCCGTGAACATGATGTTCCAGTCGTACGCGCTGTTCCCGCACATGACGGTCGAGGCCAACGTGGCCTTCGGCCTCAAGCAGGAAGGCGTGGATCGCGCGGAAATCCATGATCGCGTGTTCGAAGCCCTGGACCTGGTGCAGATGGCGGGCTATTCGCGCCGCAAGCCCAACCAGCTTTCGGGCGGGCAGCAGCAGCGCGTGGCGCTGGCGCGCAGCCTGGTCAAGCGTCCCAAGCTGCTTTTGCTTGATGAACCCATGTCGGCGCTGGACAAGCAGATTCGCCAGAAGACGCAGATCGAGCTCGTGAAGATCCTGGAGCAGGTCGGCGTGACCTGCATCATGGTCACCCACGACCAGGAAGAGGCCATGACCATGGCGCACCGCCTGGCCGTCATGACCGAAGGGCAGATTGTCCAGTGCGGCACGCCCCAGGACGTTTACGCCTTCCCGAACTCGCGCTTCGTCGCCAGCTTCATTGGGTCGACCAACATGTTCACCGGCACCATCGTGGTCGATGAGCCCGATCACGTGGCCATCGAATGCGCCGAGCTGACCCGTCCGCTCTTCGTGAACCACGGGGTCAGCGAACCACTGGGGATGGAAGTGCACGTGTCCATCCGGCCCGAGCGCCTGCTGGTCTCGCGTGAACAACCGGACGGCGACTACAACTGGGCCCACGGCATGGTCAGCCATATGGCCTGGATGGGCAGCTACGCCCTCTATCAGATCCGCCTGGATTCCGGCAAGACGGTCGAGGCCAGCGTGCCCAGCCGTCTCTTGGCCCAGATGGACGCGCCGGGCATCGACGAAGAAATCTTCGTGAGCTGGGACGCCGACAGCGCGACGGTGCTGGCGTCATGATCCGCTTTTCGCCCCGCGACTGGCTCCCGTCGGGCAGGGCCCTGGCGGTGGTGCCGCCGTTCGCCTGGCTGGTGCTGTTTCTGCTGCTGCCGTTCCTCTTGGTGCTGAAGATCAGCTTTGCCGAGATGAAATTCGGCATACCGCCGTATACGTCGCTGGCGCAGTTCCAGGACGAGGCGATCCAGTTCAGCCTGCACCTGCGCGGCTACATCCTGCTGTTCACGGAAAACCAGTATTTCCGCACGTACCTCAGCTCGGTGAAGATCGCCGGCATCACCACGCTGGTCTGCGTGCTGATGGGCTATCCGATCGCGTACTACATCGCCCGCTCGTCGGCGCGCGTGCGCAACCTGCTGCTGCTGGCGGTGATCCTGCCGTTCTGGACGTCGCTGCTGCTGCGCGTGTATGCCTGGGTGGGCATCTTGCGCAACGACGGACTGCTCAACAACCTGCTGCAGGGTCTGGGCCTGATCTCCAGTCCGCTCGAGATCTACCGCACCGACCTCGCCGTGTACATCGGGATGGTCTACGCCTACCTGCCGTTCTTCATCCTGCCGCTGTACGCGACGCTCGTGAAGATGGACCTGCGCCTGCTTGAAGCCGCCTATGACCTGGGCGCGCGGCCTTGGCAGGCGTTCTGGCAGATCACGGTGCCGATGTCGCGCCAGGGCGTGATCGCGGGCGCGATGCTCGTGTTCATTCCGGCCGTGGGCGAATACGTGATCCCGGAAATGCTGGGCGGCGCCAACACGCTGATGATAGGCCGCGTGATGTGGAATGAATTCTTCAACAACGCCGACTGGCCGATGGCGTCGGCCGTGACGTGCGTGATGGTGTTGCTGCTGCTCGTGCCGCTGGTGTACTTCCAGTACAGCCAGGTCAAGCAGCAGGGCGGAGACCGCAAATGAACGGTCCGAACAAGACGCTGCGCGCCGTGGTGCTGGGGCTGGGCTACTTCTTTCTGTACGTGCCCATCCTCAGCCTGATGGTGTTTTCATTCAACGAGTCGCCCTCGGTCACGTCGTGGACCGGGTTTTCGTTCCGTTGGTATCACTCGCTGGTCAATGACGACGCGCTGTTGCGCGCCGCCTGGCTGTCGTTCCGCATTGCCGTGCTGACGGCCACCGCCGCAGTCGTCATCGGCACGTGGGCGGGTTACGTGCTCGGACGCATGGGGCGCTTTCGCGGCTTTGCGCTGTACGTCGGCATGCTGAGCGCGCCGCTGGTGATTCCCGAGGTCGTGCTGGGCATCTCGCTGCTGCTGATGTTCGTCGAGGTGCGCGGCGCGCTGGGCTGGCCTGAGCAGAACGGCATGTTCACGATCTGGGTGGGGCACGTGACGCTGTGCATGGCGTTCGTGGCCGTGGTCATCCAGACCCGCATCCGCGACCTGGACCGCTCGCTGGAAGAAGCCGCGCTGGACCTGGGCGCCACGCCGATCACCGTGTTCTTCAAGATCACGCTGCCGCTCATCGCGCCGGCGCTGGCATCGGCCTGGCTGCTGTCCTTCACGCTGTCGCTGGACGACGTCGTCATCGCGTCGTTCCTGTCCGGCCCCGGCTCCAGCACGCTGCCCATGGAAGTTTTCTCGCGGGTGCGGCTGGGCCTCAAGCCCGAGATCAACGCGCTGGCCACCCTGTTCATCCTGGCGGTGGGTACGTGCGTGATCCTCGCCAACCGCATGCAATGGCGCAAGGAGTCCGAATCCAAATGACGCAAACCACCCTGTATGGCCTGACCAAGTGCAGCACCTGCGTGAAGGCGCGCGACTGGTTGACCGAGCATGGCGTCGACCACGCCTTCGTCGACTACCGCGACGATCCGGTGCCGGCCGCGATGCTCAAGGCCTGGTCCGAGCAAGTCGGCGGCTGGGAAAAACTGGTCAACCGCGCCTCCATGACGTGGCGCAACCTGCCCGAAGACCGCAAGACCGCCCACACCGATGCCCAGTGGACCAAGCTGATTGCTGAATTTCCGGCCCTGGTGCGCCGTCCGGTCACCGTCACGCCGGATGGCGAGGTGAGTGTTGGTTTCAGTGAAAAGCGCTACGGCGAACGTTTCGCCTGAGGCCCGCGGCGGGGCCGGACGCGCCCTGCCGGACGCCTTCTTCGACCGCGACGCGGCTCAGCTTGCGCGCGAGTTGCCCGGCAAGGTGATCCGCCACCGGGTCGGCGGTCTGTGGCTGTCGGCCCGCATCATCGAGACCGAGGCCTATTACCTGGAAGAGCGGGGCAGCCATGCCTCGCTGGGATACACCCACAAGCGCCGCGCCCTGTTCATGGACGGCGGCACCGTCTACATGTACTACGCCCGCGGCGGCGATTCGCTCAACTTCAGCGCAGGCGGTCCCGGCAATGCGGTGCTGATCAAGTCGGCCTATCCATGGACCGATGCGCTGTCCGGCCCCGAGGCACTGGAACGCATGCGCGAACTGAATCCCGATGCGCAAGGCCGGCCCCGGGCGCTGGGCGCGCTTTGCGCAGGGCAGACGCTGCTGTGCCGGTCGCTGGGCTTGAAAGTGCCCGAGTGGGACGCCCGCCGTTTCGATCCCGACGCCCTGTACGTGGAAGACGTGGGCGAGTCGCCGCCGTACCTCATATGCACCACGCGGCTGGGCATTCCGGCGGGGCGCGACGAACACCTGAGCTATCGTTTCGTGGACCCGGCCTACGCCGCGTTTTGCACGCGCAACCCGCTGCGTCGCGGGCAGCGCGCGGGACAGGATTACGTGTGGGTGGACCGGCAGGGCATCGTGCTGCCCGAGGCGCCGGCCGGGGGCTAGAAGCCGGCTTCGCGCACGCGCTGGGCCAGGGATTCGCGCAGTTCGGCGTACTTGCGTTGCAGGCGGCGGCGGTTCAGACGCTTGCTCCACGCATACAGCGGGATCAGCGGCAGCACGCCGAAGCCGTCGATCAGGTACAGCCCCTTCTTGCCGTCGGCGTTCAGGCCGACCGCGATGTTGCTGGTCGACATGTCGTGGACCACGACGTGCGCATCGGCCAGGTCATCGAAGAACGCATCCAACTGCGCCTTCAACGCATCGTCGAACAGGCCTTTCTTGGCCAGATCGGTCACGGTCGGCGCCATGTTGCCGGCCTCGTCGGTGATCTTCTCGACCACGAGGCCCAGGCCCAAAGAAGTCTGCGCGACCCCGACGATGCGTGCCATGGGCACCTGCCACACGCCGGACGGGCGCGTCGTGGTGGTGACGTATTCCGAGATTTCGTTCAGATACACGCGGTAGGCGCTTTCGCGCTGATACTGCTTGTACCAGCGCTTGAACGGCCGCGCTTCCAGGTAGATCGCCCGCGCGCGCATGTCCATGACCTTGACGAGCAGGGCCGGAGAATGCGGGTGCTGGAAAATGTGCCGGTCACCGCCCGTGGCGAGCGGCGTTGCCGAGTCCAGGTTCAGCGGTCCGAAGACGGACTGGAATGAGACGGCAGGCGTGCAGGCGGAGCGGTCGGCGGAGTTCAAAGAAGCGAGGGGATTCATTCAGATGGGCGCCAGTTTAATCCGGTTGCTCGCGCTGCGTCTTTGCGCTGGCCGCGCGGGCTGGAAAGGGGGGCGGAATGGGACCTACAATTCGCGCTTTGGAGATGCCTTTCTTGAACGACATTCTGCTTTGGGTCGCCGCGGGCGGCGCCGTGCTGGCTTTCGTGACCGCCGTGCTGGCATGGCTGCGTCCATCCGCTTCCGATGCCCGCCTGGACGCCCTGCTGGAAGGCCTGGAACGCACCGAGCGCGCGCTGCGCGCCGACATCGCCGAAGGCCAGCGCGGCCTACGCAGCGAGTTTTCCGAATCCACGCGCTCGCTGCGGCAGGAGCTGTCGCAGTCGCACGGCGACCTGCGCGCGGGCCTGTCGCGCGATGCGCAGGCCGCCCGCGCCGAGTCCGCCGAATCGCTGTCGCGCTTTGCCGCGGGCTTCTCGGAACAATTGCAGGGACTTATCCAGATCAACGAGCGCCGCCTGATGGAAGTGCGCGCCACGGTGGATCAGCGCCTGCAATCGCTGCAGTCTGACAACAGCGCCAAGCTCGACGAAATGCGCCGCACCGTGGACGAAAAGCTCCACGCCACGCTGGAGCAGCGGCTGGGTGAGTCCTTCAAGCTGGTGTCGGACCGCCTGGAGGCCGTGCACAAGGGGCTGGGCGAGATGCAGGCGCTGGCGGCCGGGGTCGGCGACTTGAAGCGCGTGCTGACGAACGTGAAGTCCCGCGGCACGTGGGGCGAAGTGCAACTGGCGCGCCTGATCGAAGACAACATGACGCCCGATCAATACGCCAGCAACGTCAAGCCGGTGCCGGGCAGCGATGCCGCGGTCGAATTTGCCATCCGGCTGCCCGGGCGCGGCGACGGCGGCGATCCCGTCTGGCTCCCGATCGACGCCAAATTCCCCAAGGAAGAATACGAACGCCTCATGGACGCGCAGGAAGCGGCCGACGGCGAAGGCGTCAAGGCGGCCGGGGCGGCACTGGGCCGCGCGGTCGAAGTGCAGGCGCGGCTGATTGCCGGCAAGTACATCGCGCCGCCGCACACGACCGACTTCGCCATCATGTTCCTGCCCACGGAAAGCCTGTATGCCGAGGTGCTGCGCCGCCCCGGCCTACTGGACAAGCTGCACGACCTGCGGGTCAACGTGGCGGGCCCGAGCAATCTGGCCGCGCTGCTGAACAGCCTGCAAATGGGATTTCGCACGCTGGCGATCGAACAGCGTTCCTCCGAGGTGTGGCAGGTGCTGCGGGCGGTCAAGACGGAGTTCGGCAAGTTCGGGGAATCGCTGGCCAGTGTCAAAAAGACCCTGGACACCGCCAGCAACAAGATCGGCCAGACCGAGGTGCGCACTCGTGCCATGCTGCGCAATCTGAAGGGCGTGGAGGCGCTGCCTGATGCCGACGCCCTGCGCCTGCTTGGCGGGGCATCGGCCGAGGCGACGGACGCCGAGGACGACGACGCCGAGGAACCCCACGCGCCCTCGGCCGGCACCGTCTGACACGGGCACGCCGTAGACCCGTGCGCGTCGCCCGCTGCCGCGCGCGCTTGTTGCCCGCCTTGACTGCCGATATCCTCATGCTTGCGGCACTTCGCCGTCGATACCTGGAGCATCGTCAGCATGAGCATCGCCGAACGCCATGATTCCTCTTCTCTCGACGCGACGGCGCTGGGCGCCGATATCGCCCAAGGCGCCACCACCGCGCTGACTGCCATGCAGCAGGCGGTGGAGCGCGTCGCAGCCCGCAACCCGTCCATCAACGCCGCCTGCGGCGTGCAGGCCGAAGCCGGTTTGCGGCTGGCGCAGGCGCTGGACGGCGAACTGGCGTCGCTGACGTCCGAACAGCGCCTGGCGCTGCTGCGCGATCGGCCGTTCCTGGGCGTGCCGACCTTGCTCAAGGACCTTGCAACGGCGGCCATCGGCCTGCCGAGCGCGATGGGGTCCGTGCTGTACGGGCAGGTCCAATGGAACCTCGACGCCGACATCGTCAAACGCTATCGCCGTGCCGGCCTGATCCCGTTCGGTCGCACCACCAGCGCCGAACTGGGCCTGAGCCCCACGACGGAATCGCCCGTCTATGGTCCCGCTACGCAGAACCCCTGGAAAAAGGGCCACAGCGCGGGCGGCTCCAGCGGCGGCGCCGGGGCGGCGCTGGCCAGCGGCATGGTGCGCATCGCGCATGGCAGCGATGGCGGCGGGTCGATCCGCATCCCCGCGTCGTGCTGCGGCGTGCTGGGCCTGAAGCCCTCGCGCGGACTCATGCCGCTGGGTCCGCTCAAAGGGGAGGGCTGGGGTGGCCTGGCCACCGAGCATATGATGACCCTGTCCGTGCGCGACTGCGCGGCGGCGCTGGACATCAGCGCGGGCGCCGACGTGGGCGCGCCTTATGCCGCGCCCGTCCCGCCCGCGGAATCCTATCGTGGGGTGGTGAGCCGGGTGGCTGCCGATCCGCGTTCGGCGCCGCGGCGTCGCATTGCCTTCATCAACACCACCTATGAGGGCGAGGCCATCCACCCCGATGTTGCCGCCACGCTGGACGAGGCGGCCGGGTTCTTCGCCTCGCTGGGGCATGAACTGGTGCAGGCGGCGCCGCCCGTCGGCTCCGAAGAAGTCCTGTCGCCGATGCTGCCGCTGATCGCCAGCGCGGCCGCCAATGCCATCGACAGCTTCGTAGCCGCGCGCGGCAAGCGCCTGGCCGCCGACGAACTGCAGCCCACCACGCTCGGCGCGCGCGAGTACGCCCGCGCGATCTCCGGCTCGCAGTACGTCAGTTGCATCGACACCTGCCACGAGATCACCCGCCGCATCGGGTGCTTCCTGCATCGGGACGGCGCCCAGGGGTATGACCTGTTTATCTGCCCGGTGCTGGCGTTGCCGCCCGCGCCCATCGGCCGCTACGCCATGGACAACGCCGATTATCTGGCCTACCGTCTGGGCAAGAAGGGCGTCATCGGCTATTCGCCATTCGCCCCGCTGGCCAACCTGACCGGCATGCCGGCCATTTCGATCCCGTTTGGCAAGTCCGCGGACGGGCTGCCCATCGGCATTCAGGTGATGGGGCCGCTTGGCGCGGAAGCCCAGTTGCTGGAACTGGCGGCGCAGGTCGAAGCGCTGCGGCCCTGGCCGCTGACCGCGCCCATGGCTGGGTAGCGGCCGCGGGGCAACCCGCGCCGCGGCGGCCGTTCGAACCAGGGAGACCTCATGTCATCGTTCGCGACGCATACCGTGTTCAACCAGGTGCCGCCCCTGGAAGACTATTCCCTGTACGACACCGACCCGGCGCTGCGCGAGGCCGTGCGCCGCGAAGGCGCCGAGGCCTGGGCGGGCGACCTGAACGCGCACGGCGCCTGGCTGGGCCGCGCGCAGACGCTGGCTGCGGGCGCCGAAGCCAACCGCTGTCCGCCGCGCCTGGTCAGCTACGACCGCGCCGGCCATCGCGTGGACCGCATCGACTTTCACCCCGCCTGGAACGTGCTGATGAGCGGCATCATGGCGCGCGGCCTGCATAGCCGCGCGTGGATGCAGCCGGCGCCGGGCGCGCAGGTGGCGCGCGCCGCCGCCTACCTCATGCAAGGCCAGGTCGAGGCCGGCACGTTGTGTCCCACCACCATGACCTTTGCCGCCGTTCCACTCTTGCAGCGCGAGCCCGCCGGCGTGCTGGATTTTGCGGGCCAGTGGCTGCCGGCGCTTTACGCGCGGGAATTCGACGGCAGCGACGCGCCGCTCAGCGCCAAGCGCAGCGCGCTGATCGGCATGGGCATGACCGAAAAGCAGGGCGGCTCGGACCTGCGCGCCGTCACCACGCGCGCCACGCCGCTGGGCGCGCCGGGGCGCGGATGCGCCTATCAGCTTGTCGGACACAAATGGTTCTTTTCGGTGCCGCAGGCGGACGCCCACCTGGTGCTGGCGCAGACCGATGAGGGCTTGAGCTGCTTTTTCGTCCCCCGCTGGATACCGGACGGCCCGCGCAATGCCGTGCGCGTGCGGCGCCTGAAGGACAAGCTGGGCAACTGGAGCAACGCCAGTTCGGAAGTCGAATTCGAAGACGCGTGGGGCGTGATGGTCGGCGAGCCCGGGCGCGGCCTGGCAGTGCTGCTGGAAATGGCGGGCACCACACGGCTCGATTGCGTGCTGGGCAGCGCGGCGCTGCTGCGCCAGGCGCTGGCGCAATCGGCGCATCATGCGCTGCATCGTCAGGCCTTCGGCAAGCCGCTGATCGAACAGCCGCTGATGCGCAACGTGCTGGCCGACCTGGCGCTGGAAAGCGAAGCGGCCATGGTCCTGGCGCTGCGTCTGGCGCGCGCCGGTGACGAACGCAGCGATGCGGCGGCGCGCGCGCTGGTGCGCGTCGGCACGCCGGCCGCCAAGCTGTGGGTCTGCAAGCGCGCGGTATCCGCCGTGGCCGAATGCATGGAGGTCTGGGGCGGCAACGGCTATGTCGAAGAGGGGCCGATGCCGCGCCTCTACCGCGAAACGCCCGTCAACTCCATTTGGGAAGGCTCGGGCAACGTCATGGCGCTGGACGTGCTGCGGGCGTTGCAGCGCGAGCCCGACGCACTGCCGGCGCTGGAATCCGAATTCGCGCGCGTCGCGGGCCAGCACCGGGAGTTCGACGCGGCGCTGGCGCGTTGGCGCGCGCTGCTGGACGATGGTGAGCAGGCGCCGTTCCACGCGCGGCGCATCGCGGCCAGCCTGGCGCGTCTGTGGCAGGCCGCGTTGCTCATCGAACACGCACCCGGCGCGGTCGCGCAGGCCTTCGCCGGCAGCCGGCTACAGGAGACGTCGGGCATGTTTGGCGAATTGGCCGCCGGGACGGACACCCAGGCCATCCTGTCGCGCGCGTGGCCCGCCGTCGCCGCGTGCTAAATTTCCTGGCTCAAGCAACTTTTCCGCATTTCTACCGCCATGCTCTCCCAGCAAGAACTCAAGCAGCAAGCCGCCGACGCGGCACTGGAATTCGTCGAACAGGTCGCCGGCCCGGACGTCATCATTGGCGTGGGCACCGGTTCCACCGCCGATCTGTTCATCGATGGCCTGGCGCGATTCAAGGGGCGCATCGGCGGGACGGTCGCCAGCTCCGAACGCAGCGCGGCGCGCCTGGCCGGCCACGGCCTGAAGGTGCTGGACCTGAACGACGTGTCCACGATGCCCATCTACGTGGACGGCGCCGACGAGATCAACGCCGACCTGCACATGATCAAGGGCGGCGGCGGCGCGCTGACGCGCGAGAAGATCGTGGCCTCGGTGGCCGAGCGCTTCATCTGCATCGCCGACGAATCCAAGCTGGTCCAGACGATGGGCAAGTTCCCGCTGCCGCTCGAGGTCATCCCGATGGCGCGAGAATCCGTGGCCCGGGCGCTCACCGCGTTGGGCGGCCAGCCCCGGCTGCGCGACGGCTTCGTCACCGACAACGGCAACATCATCCTGGACGTGTCGGGTCTTGCCATTTCGGACGCGCCCGCGTTCGAGGCCATCGTCAACAACTTGCCGGGCGTCGTGACCTGCGGCCTGTTTGCGCTGTCCGGCGCCGACGTGGCGCTGCTGGCCACCCAGAACGGCATCCGCCGCCTGGACTGCCGAGCCTGAGTCCGATTGTGCAGGCAGGTCCCGCCGGTCCGCCTTGCGGGGCGCGGGGCCGCCATTCATAATCCTGTCACACTTGGGTCATAACCTTGCCGGTTGTGCAGGCCCATCTCGTAACCTCTCTAATTTCGGGGCAATGCAATGAGATCAACCACGCAGGGAGCCCGGATGACGGAGCATACAAACAAACAGTTCGACGCCGATCTGGAAAGCGTCCGTTCGCAGTTCTTGCAAATGGGCGGCGTGGTCGAAGCCATGATCCAGGAAGCGATCGACGCGTTGGCCAGCGGCGACATGTCGCTGGTTGAAAAGGTCCGCGAGCGGGAAAAGGAAGTCAACCGCCACGAAGTCGAGATCGACGAAAGCATCAGCCGCATCCTGGCCCGGCACCAGCCCACTGCCATCGACTTGCGCATGCTGATGGCCGTATCCAAGATGCTGACGGACATGGAACGTTCCGGCGACGAAGCCGAGAAGGTCGCCACCGTGGCCCGCCGCGTCCATGAAGGCGAATTGCGCCACATTCCCGTGATCGAACTGCGCCACATGGCCGCCAACGTGCGCAACATGCTGCACCAGGCGCTGGACGCGTTTGCCCGCCTCGACCCCATCCAGGCCGCCGCCGTTGTGCGCAGCGACAAGGAAGTCGACAAGGAATGGAAGGGCGCGCTGCGTCACTTGATCACCTACATGATCGAAGATCCGCGCACGATCTCGCGCGCCATCGACATGATCTTCATCGCCCGCGCGCTCGAACGCATCGGTGATCACGCCAAGAACATGTCCGAACGCGTGATCTACATGGTCAAGGGCGCCGACGTGCGCCACACCGGCGTGAAGAACACCGAGCGCCTGGCGCGCGGCGAAGAAGAATCCGAGGATACCTCGGAGCAGTAAGCACGAAAACCTGCTGCCGCTTCACAGCGGCAGCGCCGCTCCCTGGCACAGCCGGGGATCCGGCACACCCGGCTTGCCGCCGTCCATGCGACCGGCCAGCCGGCGTCCAAAGGCCGGCATTGCCGGCGCACTCACTTCCAGGTCGTACCAGCCCTCGCAGCCCGAGTACTTGAGTTCGACCGCGCCGCCCGCGGGTACGTGCGCCATGGCGCGCCACCCGTCGTTCATGCGCGATTCCACCCTGACCGGTTGCGGCGCGTCGCCTTGGTTCACGAGCCGCAAGCGCAGGCCCGAGGTCACGGGCACGAGCTGGGCTTCCAGCGTGCCCGCATCGCGCGCGTCGCCGTGGAACTGGCGGTGAAAGCCGTCCGGTCCCAGCAGCCAGAGATCGTACGCACCGCCCGCGGCCAGCTTCCATCCATCGTCCAGACGCGCGCCCGCGCCCACCGTGTAACGCCGGGGCGGGCGCGCCAGCGCAAGGCGGTCATAGACATGCAGCACGGCGCCCGCGCCGCCCGGGTTGCGCAACGTCAGGCGGTAATGCTCGCCGTCGGCCGTCGTCTTTCCCACGGCTTCCAGCACGTAGGGTAAGGGACACGTGTGGCGATTGCTGTCGGGGTGATGCGAACACCTGTCGCCGGCAAAATCGAAGGCCGTCGTCAGGTCGCCCGCCACCGCGCGGCGCCAGGCGCTGATGTTGGGCTCCGCCACGCGGAACCGCATTTCCAGGAATCGGATGACCGACGTGTGATCGAATACCTGCGAATTGACCCAGCCGCCCCGGCTCCAGGGCGACACCACCAGCATCGGCACGCGCGGGCCCAGGCCGAAGGCGCGTCCATGCATGGCGGCGGGATCGTCGGCCGTCGACGCGCTGGGACCATGACGTGCGTCGTGGTATTCGCCGTCCAGCTCCACGGTGGACAGGCCGCCCGACTCGCCGTCCGGATGGCGCGCCGGGGGTGCGGGCGGGGGCACGTGGTCGAAGAAGCAATCGTTTTCGTCGTAGGTGACGAACAGGACGCAACGGCTCCACGTGTCGGGATGCGTCGTCAGGATGTCCAGCACCCGCTCGGTGTAGGCGCCGCCCTGGCGGGGGGAGGAAACCTCGGGATGTTCGGAGTCGGCGGTGGGGGCGATGATCCACGAGACGGCGGGCAGCGTGCCCTGGGCGACGTCGCGCGCCAGATCGTCCAGCGTGCGCGTGGCCAGCGCGCGGTCGCGCAGCGGGGCGTCGCCGGTTTGGCTTGCGTGCTGCCGGCGATATTGCCGGAAGCCCGCGAGCGGATTGTCGTTGTAGTTGTCCGCCATGTCCTGGTAGATGCACCAGTCCACGCCGGCGTCCTGCAGTCGCTCGGGGTACGTCGTCCACGAATAGCCTTCACCCGCCGGACCCAGCCGATCGTAGGTATTGACCAGCGCCGGACCGCCGGCCTCGCCCTGCGGATCGTTCGTGCCGGTCCACAGGAACAGCCGGTTGGGATTGGTGCCGGCCTGGACCGAGCAGTGATAGGCATCGCACAGCGTGAAGGCATTCGCCAGCGCGGTCTGAAACGGCACGTCGGCGCTGCGGTAGGCGCCCAGGCCCAGCCGGCTCTTGGCGGACAGCCATTGGTCCATGCGGCCGTCGTTCCAGGCGCGCTGCGAATCGTCCCAGGTGTGCGGCGTGATGTAGCCGACCGGCTTGTCGCTGGCGACCTCCGCCTGCAGATCGTAGGGGCGGCAACGCGCGTCGCCATCGGCCTGCGTCAGCACCGTGCCCGCGCGCGTGGGCACGGGATGCGGATCGGCAAATCCGCGCACGCCAGGCAGCGCGCCGAAGTAATGGTCGAAGGACCGGTTTTCCTGCATCAGGATCACGACATGGCGCACATCCTGCAGCGTGCCGGTCTTGCGGTCGGGGTCGATCGACAGGGCGCGCGCAATGACAGGGGTCGGGTCCGGTTGGATGGGCGGGCGCGAATCTTCTTTCATGACAGCTTTAATACGGTCTGCAACCTTGAATCTTAAGGCCTTCGCCGGCATGCGGGCGGCGTGTGCCTGAGCGCCTCAAAAAACAAAGCCCCTCGCGCGCGAGGGGCTTTGCCGTGCCGCATGCCCAAAGGCGCGGCGCGGGGCGGATCAGGCCGAGGGCGGAACGTAGCCGTCGGCTTCGACGGTTCCGTCTTCGAACAGGAAGCGTTCCATCTGCTGCTGCAGGTATTTGCGTGCGCGGGCGTCGGCCAGGTTCAGGCGGTTTTCGTTCACCAGGCGGGTCTGCACGCCTTTCCAGTCTTCCCAGGCTTCCTTGGAAATGCTTTGCCAGATGCGGGTGCCGACTTCGCCAGGGTAGGGCGGGTAGTCCAGCCCTTCGGCTTCACGCTTCAGTTTCACACAGTTGACGATACGGGCCATGGTTCGCTGCCGGAAAAATGAATAACGCCACATTTTAGCGGGCTTGGCGTGCGTCGGGCGCCAAGCCCCTTCCGCTTACCGCGGAAATCGCCCCGCGGGCCGGTTTCAGAGCTTCTTGATGAAAACCAGGCTGTTGCGGGAACGGTTGTAGTTGTTCTGCTTTTCGCGGGGCAGGTCGGTGATGCCGCCCTGCACGAATCCGCGCTTCATGAACCAGTGCGAGGTGCGGGTGGTCAGCACGAACAGCCGCTTGGCGCCCAAGGCGCGGGCGCGCGATTCCATGTGACGCAGCAGGATCTCGCCTTCGCCGGAGCCCTGCCATTCGGGGTGCACGATCAGGCAGGCCATTTCGGCCATCTGTTCGTCGTGGAAGTCGTGCAGGGCCGCACAGCCGTAGATGACGCCGTCGTGCTCCAGCACGGTGAAGTTCTCGACGTCGCGTTCGACGACGCTGCGCGGGCGCGGCACCAGCGTGCCGTCGGCTTCCAACGGTTCGATGAGGCTGAGGATGGCGCCCACGTCGTCGATGGTGGCCGGGCGCAGGTCGTCCAGCGTGTCCTCGACGACCATTGTGCCCACGCCATCGTGGGTGAAGATCTCGAGCAGCACACTGCCATCCAGCTCGAAGGGCAGCAGGTGGGCGCGGGCCACGCCGCGCTTGACCGCGAGCGAGGCGTATTGCAGGAAGGAATGGGTCTCTTCGTCCAGCTCGCCGCCGGCCAGCAGCGCGTCGGCGTCCACGCGCGCCAGTTCGGTGTCCAGCGTGCCGTCTTCGTTCAGCACGCCTTGCGAGCTGGACAGGAAGATCAGCTTCTCGGCGCGCAGGCCCACGGCCACGCTGGTGGCCAGGTCTTCCATCGCCAGGTTGAAGGCGTCGCCGGTGGGCGAGAACCCCAGCGGCGACAGCAGCACGACCGACGAGCCTTTCTCGATGGCGAACTTCAGGGCTTCGATATCGATCTTGCGCACCTGGCCGGTGTGCTTGTAGTCCACGCCGTCCAGCACGCCGGTGGGACGCGCCGTGACGAAGTTGCCGGAGATCACGCGGATGTGGGCGTGCGACATCGGCGTGTTGGGCAGCCCTTGGCTGAACGCGGCCTCGATGTCCAGGCGGATTTCGCCGGCGGCTTCCTTGGCGCATTCCAGCGCGGCGGCGTCGGTGGGGGACAGGCCCCGGTCGAACTGCTGCGTGTAGCCCTTCAGGCGCAGTTGTTCGTTGACCTGGGGCCGCGAGCCATGCACCAGCACCAGCCGGATGCCCAGCGAGGAGAGCAGGGACAGATCCTGGACCAGGGCGTTCAACGCGCCCGCCTGCACCAGTTCACCGCCAAACGCCACCACGAAGGTCTTGCCTCGGAACGCGTGCACGTAGGGGGCCACGTCTCGGAACCATCGCACAAACTGCGCGGCGGCGAATTCAGGGGCTTCAAGGGCGGAGACGGTGTCTGGTTCCAGGTCGGGCATGGTGTGAGTTGCTTAAGAATCCTATGGGTCGCGGGACGGCGCAGGCCGGCAGGCCGTGCGGAGAGCGCCGCCTCAGGGGGCGGCGCTACGCGGAATTATAGGGCGCGCGGCCGCCCGGGCCGCGCCGCGCGCAGGACGCATTGTTGCGGGCGCCCCACAGGATGCGGTGCCGCGTCCGGGCTGACCCACCGGTCGCGGCACGAAAAGGGTCAATGCCGGGAAAGCTGCCGGTGTTCCAGGCGGCTCAGCAGCCGCACCACCGGCCACAGCAACGCAAGGTAGAAAAGCGCCGCGAGCACGATGGGCGAGGGGTTGTACACCAGCGACTGGGCGTCGCGAGCCACCCGCAGCAGCTCCGGCAGCGCCACGGCGCTGGCCAGCGTGGTCAGCTTGACCACTTCGAGCGTATTGCTGATGAGGTCCGGCATGACGTTGCGCGTGGCCTGCGGAATCTGCACGTGCCACATCGTCTGCCAGGCCGACAGGCCGGTGGAGCGCGCCGCCTCGATCTGCCCGCGCGGCACGCTTTCCAGGCCGGCGCGAAAGACCTCGCCGTAATAGGACGAATTGTTCAGCATGAAGCCCACGGCCACCGCCAGCAGCTTGGGCAGGTCCAGGCCCAGGAACGGCGCCCCGAAATAGATGAAGATCAGTAGCACCAGCGGCGGCAGGGCGCGGAAGAAGTCGATGTAGATGGCCAGCAGCACGCGCGACCAGCGGGACTTCAGCGTGACGGACAGCACCCCGATGAGCAGTCCCGAGGCCAGTCCAACCGGGATCACCATGGCCGACAGCATCAGCGTGCGGCCCAAACCCTGCAGCAGATACGGCGCCACGCTGACGTAGATGTTCAGATTGAAGAAATTCTGCAGGATTTCGTCCATGCGGTTCCCCTGGGGCCCGTTCGGGGCTCCCTTGTTGTGGCGGGCGGGTGTGGTCGGCCTCGCTTCCCGCCCGATATGCATTGGTAAAGATGCTTCCGGTCAGTGCTTTCCGTCAGTGCTTCCACTTGAAGCGCGTTTCGGTCCAGCGCCCCAGAATCACGACCGGCAGGAAGATCAGCAGGCACGCCACCGCGGCCAAGGTCAGCGGCGTGGCGTTGCCCGCATTGCTGCTGGCCGATTGCGCGTTGTTGAGCACTTCGCTCAAGCCCACGACCGAACCCAGCGCGGTGCTCTTGGTGATGGCGATGACCCGGTTGGTCAGCGGCGCGACCGTCAGCCGCATCGCCTGCGGCATCACGACATACACCATGCTCTGCAGCCAGTTCAGCCCCGTCGAGCGCGCCGCCTCGGCCTGGCCGCGCGGCACGGACAGGATGCCCGCCCAGAAGATTTCCTCGGCAAACGCGGCCAGCACCAGCGACAGCGACAGCCAGCACGCCATGAATGCCGACATCGACAGGTTGATGTAGGGGAACGCGAAGAACAGCACCATGATCACCACCAGCGGCGGCAGCGCGCGCAGGATGTCGGCAAAACAGATGATCAGGAAATTCACCGGCCGGATGCGCAGCGCGCGCACCACGGCCAGCACCAGGCCAAGCGCCACGCCCGTCGCGGCCACCGCCACGCCCAGTTGCAGCGTGACCCACATGCCGGCCAGGATGTCGGGCAGGTAGCGCCAGGCGACCTCAACGTTGAAGAACGAAAACAGCAGGGCGTTCAGATCCATGGAGCACTCTTCAAACCGCGTTACGCGGCATGTTCCGCCATGCTGGCCAGGAAGGCCTGCGTGCGGGGTTGTCGGGGGGCGCCAAAGACGTCTTGCGGCGGGCCTTGCTCGACGATCACCCCGCCGTCCATGAACACCACCCGATCGGCTGCCGCGCGGGCGAAGCCCATCTCGTGGCTGACCACCATCATCGTCATGCCGTCGCGCTTCAGTTCACGCATCACGTTCAGCACGCTGCCGACCAGCTCCGGATCCAGAGCGCTGGTCGGCTCGTCGAACAGCACCACCTTGGGCCGCAGCGCCAGTGACCGCGCGATCCCCACGCGCTGCTGCTGGCCGCCGGACAATTGGTCGGGATAGGCGCGCGCCTTGTCGGCCAGTCCCACGCGGTCCAGCGCCTCCAGGCCGCGGCGGTCGGCCTCGGCGCGCGCCAGCTTCTGCACCTTGCGCAGCGCCAGCGTGATGTTCGACAGCACGGACATGTGGCGGTACAGGTTGAAGTGCTGGAACACCATGCCGATGTTCTGGCGGATGCGGTTCAGCTCGGCCGACGGCGCGGTGATCTCCTCGCCGTCGACGTGGATGCTGCCGGCGGTCGGTTCCTCCAGCCGGTTGCAGCAGCGCAGGAGGCTGCTCTTGCCCGAGCCGGAGGGGCCGATCATGAAGACCAGCTCGCCGCGGCTCACTTCCAGGTCGATCCCCTTGAGGACCGCGTTGTCGCCATAGGACTTGTGCAGCCCGGCGATTTTCAGGATCGGCGTTTCCATCGAAAGCTCCTCAAAGCGCGGGCAGGGGCCGCGAAGCGGCTCCTCCCCTGTCGTTGGCGGTGCGTCGGAAAATCAGCTGCAGCGCAGTTCGACCGGCTTGGCGTCGTAGCCCGGCAGGTCCGGCACGCCCTGGCCTGGCGTCACCGTGACCGCCGCCGTACCGGCTGCAGGCGTGAAGCCGAACCACTTCTGCGCCAACTTGGACACCGTGCCGTCCTGCTTCAGGCACTTGAGCGCCATGGACACGCGGTCGCGGCCCGCCTTGTCGTCCAGCCGGAACGCCAGCGCCCAGACCAAACCTGTCTTGATCGTGTAGCTGGTGCGCACGGCCGGGTTCTGCTTGGCGGCCCAGGCCGCCACGGTGTTGCCCGCCAGGTTGGCGTCCGCGCGGCCGGCCTGCACCGCCTGCACCGCGTCGGCATTGGAGGCGTACACGTCGTACGTGAAGCCGTACTTGGCCGCGTTGTCGCGCGCCCAGTTCTCGTAGGCCGACCCCTTGTTGACCGCCAGCTTCCTGCCCTTCAGGTCATCCAGGCCCTTGATGTCCTTGCCGTTCTTGCCGATCACGAAGGTGTAGTCGGTGTTCAGATAGCCCTCGGAAAACAGCAGCGCGCGGGCGCGTTCCTCGGTGGCGGTGGTGGGCGCCAGCACGAAGTCGTACTTCTTGGCGTTCAGGCCCGGAATCAGCGCGGCATACTCGGTGCCCTCGATCTTGATGGTGGTGCCAAGCTGCTTGGCGATGGCCTGGCCCAGTTCGATGTTGAAGCCGTCCAGCCCGCCGCCCAGCTTGGGCATGGCGTGCGGGGCAAACGTGGCGTCCACGCCGGTCGTCAGCGGCTGGGCGGCAGCGGCCAGGCTGGCGCCGGCCAGGCACAGCGTGAGGCCGCAGCGGCCGGCAAACGTCAGGGTGCGGAGAAGGCGGGTCATGGCGGGTCCTTTAGGGAAGAGGCGTCTTGCCCAGGGCGGGGCCGGCCCCCACGCGCTCGAGAATCAAGCCGTAGTGTTCCGGGCGCCGGTGGGCGGCGAAGTTGAAGATGTGCTGCTTGAAGGTGTCTCCCAGCGCCAGATCGGCCTGGCAGAAAATCACCTCGTCCTCCTCCCCCTGCGCCTGCGCCACGATCTCGCCCGTGGGCGCGACGATGGCCGATCCGGCGATCAGGTGGCTGCCGTCCTCATTGCCGGCCTTGCCTGCGGCGGCCACCCAGACCGCGTTCTGATACGCGGCCGCCTGCAGACTGAGCAGATGGTGGAACATGCGCAAGTGGACCGGTTCGTTCCAGTGGATATTCAATGACGGCGTGTTGTATCCCAGCGCCACGATCTCGGCGCCCTGCAGCGCAAGCACGCGCCAGGTCTCCGTCCAGCGGCGGTCGTTGCACAGGCACATGCCGATGCGCGTGCCCAGCGTTTCCCAGACGTTGAAGCCGTCGTTGCCGACTTCAAAGAACTTCTTTTCCAGATGCTGGAAAGGGGCCTCGGGCTTGTGGTCGCTGTGGCCCGGCAGGTGGATCTTGCGGTAGCGTCCGACGATGCGCGCGTTGGCATCGACCAGGATGCTGGTATTGAACCGCCGGCCGTCCGAGGCGATCTCGGCGTAGCCCAGGTAAAAGCCGATGCCCAGCTCCCGCGCGGTGTCGAACAGCACGCGGGTCTCGGGGCCGGGCATTTCCTTTTCAAAGTAGCGCGCCATCGCTTCTTCTTCCGTCATCCAGTAGCGTGGAAAGAAGGTGGTCAGCGCCAGTTCCGGAAACACCACCATGCGCGCGCCGCGTCCATGCGCCTCGCGCATCATCGCGAGCAGGCGCGCCACCGCCTGCCGCCGGGTCTCCTCGGGTTTCACCGGACCCATTTGCGCGACCGCCAGGCCGAAGGGACGTTTGCTCATGCCGGGTTCCTTTAGCTATGACTCAGGCGGCGCTATCGGCCGAAAAATACTTGCGCACCAGCGCATTGGGATTGCCGGTCAGGCGCTGGCGCAGTACGGGTTCGGGCGTGCCGCGCTTGATGAAGCGGCCGCTGCCGCGCTCGACATGCAGCTGACCGTTCTCGACGGCGATGCGGCCGCGGCTGATGACCACTTCGGGCCAGCCGCGCACGGTCCGGCCTTCGTAGGGCGTGTAGCCCACGTTGTCGTGCAGCATGGACGCGGAGATCGTCACCTCGCGCTCCGGATTCCAGATCGCAATGTCTGCATCCGCGCCGATCGCGATGGTCCCCTTCTGCGGGTACAGGCCGTAGGTGCGGGCATGATTGGCGGCGGTCAGCGCCACGAAGCGTTCAATCGACATGCGCCCGCCCAGCACGCCTTCGGAAAAGAGCAGGGGCATGCGCACTTCCAGCCCCGGCACCCCGTTGGCCACGTCCTTGAAGGTGGTGGCGTCTCCCTTGGGCAGCTTGCCGCTGGCGTCGAAGCGGTACGGGGCGTGGTCGGACGAATAGATCTGCAAGGTGCCGTCCGTCAGGCCCTGCCAGACGGCTTCTTGCGAGGCCGCATCGCGCGGGGGCGGGCTGCAGCAGAACTTGGCGCCTTCCAGGCCGGGGGCGTCAATGTCATCGGCGGTCAGAAACAGGTACTGCGGGCAGCTTTCCGCGTGGATGGGCAACCCCAGCGCCTGTGACGAGTGCACCACGCGCACCGCTTCCAGTCCCGCGACGTGAACGATCAGGATGGGCACATCCATCATGCGAGCCAGCGTTACGGCGCGATGGGTCGCCTCGCTTTCGGCGAGCGGCGTGTGCGCCACGGCGTGGTACTTGGGCGCCGTCATGCCGCGTTCGGCGAGGCGGCGGGCCACCCAGCGGATCATGTCGTTGTTCTCGGCGTGCACCATGACCAGCGCGCCCTCGCGGTCGGCAACTTCCAACACGTCCAGCAACTGGTAGTCGTCCAGCTTCAGGCGGTCGTACGTCATGAACACCTTGAACGACGTGATGCCGTTCTTGATGAGTTCGGGCAGGTCGTGCTTGAGCGCCTGTTCCGTGGGATCCGACAGGATCAGGTGAAAGCCGTAGTCGATGACCGCCTTTTCCTCGGCGCGGCGGGCGTAATCGGCCACCACATCCGGCAGCGCGTTGCCGCGGTGCTGGGCCGCGAACGGAATGATGGTGGTGGTGCCGCCGAACGCCGCCGATACGGTGGCGCTGTAGAAGTCGTCGGCACACATGATGCCCATGCCCGATAGCTGCTCGACATGGCAGTGGCTGTCGATGCCGCCCGGCAGTACCCAGCGCCCCGCGGCGTCGATGTCCCGTGCACCGGGCGGCAGGCCCTGTCCCAGCGCGACGATCACGCCGTCGCGCACGCCGATGTCGGCGTGGAAGGTGTCGGAGGCGGTGCTGATGCGGCCGTTGCGGATCGTCAGGTCGAATGCTGCGGTATCGGTCATGGGTAAGGGGTTCCGCGCGAAAGAAGAGTCAGAGCGTTCCGGGATAGATGCCGCCGTCCAGCACCAGGTTCTGCCCCGTCATGTAGCCGGCGCGCGCGCCGCACAGAAAGGCGCAGGCGTCGCCGAATTCGGCGGGGTCGCCATACCGGCCGGCTGGAATGCCCGCCAGCCGCGCGGCCAGCACGTCGTCCACCGTCTTGCCGCTGTCGCGCGCGCCGCGTTCGGCGGTCTGGCGCAGGCGGTCCGTCAGGAAAGGCCCGGGCAGCAGGTTGTTGATCGTGACGCCGTGCCGCACGGTCTGGCGCGCCAGTCCCGCCACGAAACCGGTCAGTCCGGCCCGCGCGCCGTTGGACAGGCCCAGGATGTCGATGGGCATCTTCACGGCGGCGGACGTGATGTTGACAATGCGGCCGAAGCGCCGCGCGATCATGCCGTCCACCGTGGCGCGGATCAGCGCGATGGGCGTCAGCATGTTGGCGTCCAGCGCGGCAATCCAGTCGTCGCGCGACCACTCGCGGAAGTCGCCGGGCTTCGGCCCGCCCGCGTTGGTGACCAGGATGTCGGGTTCGGGGCAGGCCGCCAGCAGCGCCTGCCTGCCGGCCTCGGTGGTGACGTCGGCGGCCACCGTGATGACCGACGCGCCGGTCTCGCGGCGGATTGCGTCCGCCGCGGCGTCCAGCGTGGTGGCCGTGCGCGCGGCCATCACCAGATTCACGCCTTCGCGCGCCAGCGATAGCGCAGAGGCGTAGCCCAGGCCCTTGCTCGACGCGCACACCAGCGCGTGCTTGCCCTTGATTCCGAGATCCATGTGTTTGCTCCTTTCAACCCAGCACGGGTTGGCGGCCGGTGGCGCCCAGCGACAGCCCGACGCGCGCGACGGTGGCTTCCAGCTCGGCCGCGGTGACCGGATCGATGCGCATCGCCGGCGCGCGCAGCGCGTGGCTCTTGATGGCGCCGCGGCGCTGATAGACATACTTGCGCAACGCCAGTCCGATCTTGGGCTGGAACTCGTAGCGGATCAGCGGGCAGTAGCGGTCGAAGATCGCGGCGGCGCCGGCGTGGTCGCCGCTGGCATAGCGTTCGTAGATGGCAACCAGGATCTCCGGGAACGCAAAGCCGGTCATGGTGCCGACCGCGCCGCGCTGCAGCTCTTCCAGGAAGTACACGCCTCCCAACCCGCCGAAGATGGCCATGTCGGCGTCCGGCACCAGTTCGCGGATGCGGCTGATCTTCTGCCCCACCGGCGGCTCTTCCATCTTGATCATGTGCACGCCGCCTTCGCGGCCCAGCCGCGCCACCACCTCGGGGCGGATCTCCGTGCCGAAGGAGTCCGGAAAATCGTGGATCACGACCGGAATCTTCACGGCTTCGGCCACGGCCTTGTAGTAGTCGAACAGCAGGGCATCGCTGGCGTTGTCCAACGGCGCGGCGAATACAGCCGATGCGCCCAGCTCCTGCGCTTCGCGGGCCTGCTCGATGGCGCCGGCGATGCCGTGGGCACGCACGCCCACCCACACCGGCACGCGGCCGTTCGTGTGCTTCACGAAGGTTTCCAGCACCCGGCGGCGCTCGTCGTTGGACAGCTTGTGCAGCTCGCCCAGAAAGCCCAGGATTGCCAGCCCGGTCACCCCGGTTTCAAGCAGGAAATCGACCAACGTGCGGATGCTGTCGGTATCGACACGCAGGGCATCGTCGAAGGGCGTGGGGCAAATGGTGAAGACGCCTTTGGCGTCGATGGAGGCTGCCATCTTTTCTCCGTCAGGATGCGTGAAAACCGAAATCGGAAGCGACGTTTCGATGTCATCCTAAAGCGGAAGTTTTAGAACTCCACTTGCTTTTTTATTGCCTTGGTATAACAGCCAGTTAAGTCAAGGTTTACCCTTGGCAGGGTTTGCCTGGACGTTTGCGGACAGCTCGAATCCCTGCTCGCAAAGCGTGTGGCGCAGCACGTCGACAAAGGCCTGCGCAAGCTGCGACAGCGGCTCGAAGCGCGACTGCACCAGGCTCGCTGTCAGGATCTTTGCCTGGTCGATCGGACGCACCACGAAGTCGCCCTGCGTGCGGCTCTTGACCGAGAATTCATCGACGATGGCGATGCCCGCGCCGGCCTGCACCAGCGAGCACGCGTTCTGCGGCGAACTCACTTCCACAGCCAGCCGGCGGGTCTGTCCGGCCTCGTGGTACATCTGCTCGACCAGCATGCCGAACGGCGTGTCGCCGCCGTACGAAATCAGCGGGTAGGGCAACAGATCGCCGATGGATAGCAGCGAGCGATGCGCCAGCGGATGGTTGTACGGGCAGATGCAGACCAGCCGGGCCTGGCCGATGGGCTGCGTCAGCAGATTCGGGTGCTGGACGGGCAAGATCACCACACCCAGTTCGGCGCGGTTGTCCAGCAGCATTTGCGTCAGGGGCTGCTGCGTCAACGGCTGAAAGGTGACCTTGACGTCAGGGTGCGTTTCGCGAAATCGCGAGATCGTCAGGGGCACGAGCATGTGGCCGATGCTGGGACTGGACACCAGATGCAGGATGCCGCTGCGGCGCTCGGACAATTCCGAAGCCAGCTCCTCCACGCGCCGCACGCCGGCATAGACCGTTTCCACTTCGCGAAAGAGCTGCCGGGATTCGGGCGTGGGATACAGCCGGCCCTTGATGCGCTCAAACAGCGCGAAGCCCAGCCGCTGTTCCGTGTGCGACAACAGCCGGCTGACTGCGGGCTGCGAGACGAACAGCAGCTTGGCCGCCCCACTGATCGAACCCGTGGTCATTACCGCCCGGAAAACTTCGATTTGCCGCAGATTCAGTTGCATGGCGCGCCCGCTCCGACTTGACGCGACGAGCATAACAAAGGGTTAAGGGCAGCGCACAAATTGACAATACATGCTCAGGCCGCCCGCAGATAGACTGGCGCCGTACCTTGCCCCGGTCCGCGTCCACATGGCGCGGGCCCGGCCACCACCAGGACGGACGACCAGGACGGACGAATGGAACAGACCCTGTTTGTGATCAATCCCAATTCCACGCAGGCCGTGACGGATGCGTTCGACGCGGCGCTGGAACCGCTGCGCATGGCCGGCGGTCCGTGCATCCAATGCCTGACGCTGGCCGAGGGGCCGGCGGGCGTCCAGACGCAGCTCGACGTCGAAAGCGTGACGCTGCCGCTCGCCGCGCTGGTGCGCAAGCTGGATGCCGACCACGGCGCCGCTGCCGCAGGCTACGTCATCGCCTGCTTCAGCGACCCGGGTCTGCACGCGGTGCGCGAAGCCACGCGCAAGCCGGTGCTGGGCATCAGCGAATGCGGCATGCTGACCGCGCTGACGCTGGGCCAGCGCGTGGGCGTGATCGCGATCCTGCGCCAATCGCTGCCGCGTCACGGACGCATGTTCGGCGCGATCGGCCTGTCGGGCCGCGTGGCGGCCGAGCTGCCGCTGGATCTGGGCGTGGTCGAACTGTCGGATGAGGCGCGCACCCGCGAGCGCCTTTTGCACGTCGGTGCGCGGTTGCGCGATGAGCATCAGGCCGACGTGCTGGTGCTGGGCTGCGCGGGCATGGCGGCCTATCGCGGCTGGCTGCAGGCCGAGCTGGGCCTGCCCGTCGTAGAGCCGACACAGGCGGCCGCGGCGATGGCGATCGGCCGCATCCGGCTGAACTGGCACGGCGCCTGAGGCCACCATGCGCAATCACGAACTCATCGATCGGCTGTCGCACCTGGTCGGCGACAACGGGCTGGTGCTCGATGCCGAGGGCCAGGGGCCTTACGTGCGCGACTGGCTGGGCAAGTGGCAGGGCAGCACGCCCGTGGTGGTGCGGCCTCGCAACGCCACCGAGGTGTCGGCCGTCATGCGGCTGTGCCATCAGACGCGCACGCCAGTGGTGCCGCAGGGCGGCAATACCGGCATGAGCGGTGGCGCCACGCCTGACGGCAGCGGCGCGCAGGTGATCCTCAGCCTGAATCGCATGAAACGCATCCGCGAGGTGGATCCGGTCAACAACACCCTGTGCGCCGACGCGGGCGTCCTGCTGGCCGACGTGCAGGCCGCCGCGCGCAACGTCGGCCGCTTCTTCCCGCTGAGTTTGGGCGCGGAGGGCAGCTGCACCATCGGCGGCAATCTGGCCACCAATGCCGGCGGCACCGCGGTGCTGCGCTACGGCAACACGCGCGATCTGGCGCTGGGGCTGGAGGTGGTGCTGCCCGATGGCCGCGTCTGGAACGGCCTGCGCGGCCTGCGCAAGGACAACACCGGGTATGACCTCAAAAGCCTGTTCATCGGCTCCGAAGGCACGCTGGGCATCATCACCGGCGCGGTGCTCAAGCTGTACCCCGCGCCCACGGGCCGTGTGGCGGCATGGGTGGGCGCGGACACGCCCGCGCAGGTGGTGGCGTTGCTCAGCCGCCTGCAGGGCGTTTGCGGCGAAAGGCTGACCGCGTTCGAAATGATGTCCGCGCGTTGCCTCGATCTGGTGGTGGCGCACGTCAGCGGCGCGGCCAGCCCGCTGGCCGGCCGCCATGCCTATTACGCCCTGGTTGAACTGTCGGACACCGAGCCCGCCGGACTGCCCGCCTTGCTGGAAACCGCGCTGGGCGCGGCGCTGGAAGCCGGCATCATCCAGGACTGCGTGGTCGCGATGAACGACACCCAGGTCCAGTCCTTGTGGCGGCTGCGCGAGGGCATCTCGCAGGCGCAGGTGCGCGCGGGCAAGGCGGTCAAGCACGACATCGCGCTGCCCATTTCGCGCCTGGCCGCATTCGTCGAGGAAGCGGACCTGGCGCTGGTATCGGATTTTCCGGGGCTGCCCATCATCAACTTCGGCCACATCGGCGACGGCAACTTGCACTACAACGTGCTGCTGCCGCTGGACGTGGCGCCCGCCGAATACGCCCGGCTGACCGCGGCGCTGAACCGCCGCGTGCACGACCTGGTGGCCCAGCGCGGCGGCAGCATCAGCGCCGAGCACGGCGTGGGCCAGTTGCGGCGCGACGAGCTGCGGCGCTACAAGTCGCCGGTGGAAATGGACCTGATGCTGATGATCAAGCGGGCGCTCGATCCCAACCAGCTCATGAACCCGGGCAAGCTGCTGTAGGGCACGCGCGCGGGGCAGGCAGGGGCTGCGCGCGCGAAGTCCGCCAGAAATTTATAATGGCGGGCTAATCGGATAAATCCTACATGCCTGAATCCTCCAGCCCGCGGGCGCCGAAAACGCCGGCGCCGCGCGCCACTGACCGGGAGCAGCCCCCGGAAGACGCCCGGCCAAGTGCTCAGCCAGACGCTCGGCAAGCCCCCCGGCAAGCCGCTCGGCAAGCGCCCCGGGCCCGTCCCGAAGGCCGCCCCGCCGCGCCCCGTCCCGAACGACCCATTCCGGCCGTCACCTACCCGGAAGACCTGCCCGTCAGCGCACGGCGGCAGGAGATCGCGCGCGCCATCGCTGGCCATCAGGTCGTGATCGTCAGCGGCGAAACCGGCTCGGGCAAGACCACTCAGCTTCCCAAGATCTGCCTGGAACTGGGCCGCGGCCGCCAGAAGATGATCGGCCACACGCAGCCGCGACGCCTGGCGGCGACCTCGGTGGCCAAGCGCATCGCCGAGGAGCTGAACACGCCCATGGGCGAAGTCGTCGGCTACCAGGTGCGGTTCAACGACCGCACCGGTCCCAACGCGTCCATCAAGCTGATGACGGACGGCATCCTGCTGGCCGAATCGCAGCGCGATCCGCTCCTGCGCCGCTACGACACGATCATCATCGACGAGGCGCACGAGCGCAGCCTGAACATCGACTTCCTGCTGGGCTACCTGAAGCAGCTCTTGCCGCGGCGCCCGGACCTCAAGCTCATCATCACGTCGGCCACCATCGACGCCGAGCGCTTTGCCAGACACTTTGCCGCGTCGGAAGACAAGCCCGCGCCGGTCATCGAAGTCTCGGGCCGCCTGTATCCCGTCGAAGTGCGCTACCGGCCCGTGCGCGAAGAGCCCGCCGCCGGCGATGACGCGCCCGCGCCCAACAAGGCCGGCCGCGACCGCGAGCGCATGTCGGGCGACGAAGAGCGCGACCTGATCGACGCCATCGTCGATGCCGTCGACGAATGCGCGCGGCATGGCCCGGGCGACGTGCTGGTGTTCCTGCCCGGCGAGCGCGAGATCCGTGAATCGGCCGAAGCGCTGCGCAAGCGGCACCCGGCCGGCACCGAGGTGCTGCCGCTGTTTGCGCGCCTGTCGCAGGCCGAGCAGGAACAGATCTTCCGCCCGCGCGGCAACGCCCGCCGTATCGTGCTGGCCACCAACGTGGCGGAAACCTCGCTGACCGTGCCCGGCATCCGCTTCGTCGTCGACAGCGGTCTTGCCCGCATCAAGCGCTATTCGTGGCGCAACAAGGTCGAGCAGCTGCGCATCGAGCCCATCAGCCGCGCCTCGGCCAACCAGCGTGCCGGCCGATGCGGGCGGGTGGGGCCAGGCGTCTGCATCCGGCTCTATGACGAGCTGGATTTCAACAATCGCGCCGCCTTCACCGATCCCGAAGTGCTGCGTTCGTCGCTGGCGTCGGTCATCCTGCGGATGAAGTCGCTCAAGCTCGACGACATCGAGCAGTTCCCCTTCGTCGAAGCGCCGCCGGGGCGGGCGGTGGCCGACGGCTACCACCTGCTGCAGGAGCTGGGCGCCATCGAACTGGCGTCGGCGTCCGACGACGATACGGACGACGGGCGCACGGGCGCGTCTTTTGTCCTGACCCGAACCGGCGATGAACTGGCCAAACTGCCCGTGGACCCGCGCATCGGGCGGATGATCCTGGCCGCACGAGAACACCAGTGCCTGGCCGAAATGCTGATCATCGCCTCCGCGCTGTCCGTGCAGGATCCGCGCGACCGTCCCATGCAGGAGCGCGAGGCCGCCGAGGCCGCGCACGCCAAGTTCGGCGACGACAAGTCCGAGTTCATCTCCTTCGTGAAGCTGTGGCGCTGGTATGGCGAACAGGTGCAGCACAAGGCCTCGCAGCGCAAGCTGGTGGGCCTGTTGCGGCAGAATTTCCTGTCGCCCATCCGCCTGCGCGAGTGGCACGACGTGCACACGCAGCTGTCGGCGCTGGTGGGCGAACAGGGCTGGCGCGTCAACCAGTCCGAAGCCACGTACGAACAGCTGCACATGGCGCTGTTGTCCGGGCTGCTTGGCAACATCGGCTTCAAGAGCGACGAAGGCGGCAGCTATCAGGGGGCGCGCGAAATCCGCTTCCACATTCATCCGGGCTCGCGCCTGGTGAAAAAGGCCGGCCGCTGGATCATGGCGGCCGAACTGGTCGAGACCACGCGCCTGTATGCGCGCTGCGTGGCGCGCATCGACCCGGTGTGGCTGGAAAAGATCGGCGCGCACCTGATCCGCAAGAACTGGTCGGACCCCCGCTGGGAAAAGAAGGCCGGGCAGGTCGTGGCCAACGAGCGGGCCACGCTCTACGGCCTGGCCATCTATACCGGCCGGCGCATCCATTACGGCCGCGTGAATCCCACCCATGCGCGCGAACTCTTCATCCGCCAGGCGTTGGTGCCCGGCGAGATCGACACGCGCCTGCCTTTCGTCGCGCACAACCGCAAGCTCATCGCGGGCATCGAAAAGCTCGAACACCAGACCCGGCGCCCGGACATCCTGGTCGATGACGAGCTGATCTTTGCGTTCTACGACCGGCAGCTTCCCGCCGACATCTCGCAGACCGCGACGCTCGAAAAGTGGGTGAGCGGCCTGGACAAGGCGGCTGCCGCCAAGCTGATGCTGACCCGCGACGAGCTGATGCGGCACGAGGCCGCCGGCGTCACGACCGATGTCTTTCCCAAGAAAGTGGAATGGCAGGGCGTGTCGATGGCGCTGGACTACCACTTCGAACCGGGCTCGCCGCGCGACGGCGTCACGCTGTCGGTGCCGCTGTTCGCGCTGAACCAGATCGATCCGGCGCGCTGCGAGTGGCTGGTGCCCGGCATGCTCAAGGAAAAGGTGCACCTGCTGCTCAAATCGCTGCCACAGAAGCTGCGCCGCCATTGCGTGCCGCTGCCCGACTACGCTGCCGGCTTCTACGACCGCTGGTTCGAGCGCCTGGCCGATCCGCAGACGGGTCTGGTCGACGCCATCATTGCCGACATGTGGGATCAGGTGCAGGTCCGCCCGGCGGTGGGGGACTTCAAGCTGGAAACTCTGCCGGCGCATCTGTTCATGAACTTCCGCGTCGTGGACGAGCACGGCCGCATGCTGGCCGCCGGCCGCAATCTGGCGCAACTGCGCGCCGAATTCGGCAAGCAGGCCCAGGCCACCTTCCAGCAACTGGCGGCCAGCGACACGCAGGTCGCGCAAGCGCTGGCGCACGAAAACCTGACCTCCTGGTCGTTCGGGCCATTGCCCGACATCATGGAGATCAAGCGGCGCGGCCAGTCCGTCATCGGCTATCCGGCGCTGGTGGACCGAGGCGCGCATTGCGACCTGGACGTGTTCGACGATCCCGACGAGGCGCGCAAGCACCATCGCGCGGGTCTCCTGAAGCTCTTCCGGCTGGCGCTGCGCGAGCAGGTGAAGTTCCTCGAAAAGAACCTCACCGACCTCACCAAGATCAGCATGCTGTATATGACGCTGGGCACGCAGGAAGAATTGCGCGACCAGATCATCGACTGCGCGCTGGGGCAGGCGTGTCTGGCCGAGCCGTGGCCGGTGAACGAACAGCAGTTCGAAGCACGCCGCGCCGAGGGCAAGGGCCGGTTGGGTCTGCTGGCCCAGGAGGTCGCGCGGCTGGCCGGCGCAGTGCTGACTGAATATGCGGCGCTTCAACGCAAGCTGCCGCAGGCCAAGCCCCACGCGGCCGCTTACGCGGATCTGCAGCAGCAAATAGGTGCGCTGATGCCCAAGTGGTTCATCCGCGACACGCCGTATGCGCAGTTGTCGCACTTCCCGCGCTACCTGAAGGCGGCGGTCGCGCGCATTGACAAGCTGCGCGCCGACCCGGCACGGGACGCAAAGCTGGTGTCCGAAATGGCGCCGCTGGTCACGCAATACCAGCGCGCCCGCGCGGCGCTGAAAGGGGCGGCAGACCCCAGGCTGGACGAGTTCCGCTGGCTGCTCGAGGAGTTGCGGGTGGCGCTCTTCGCCCAGGAGCTGCGCACGCCGATGCCGGTGTCGGTCAAGCGCCTGATGAAAAGCTGGGAATCCTTGCAACGCTAGCCTAGGTGCCTGACACCACATGGGTGTCTGACACCCTTGAGCCGGCGCCGCACCCTGCCGGGCTGCGACCCGGGTGTCAGACACCGGTAGACGTAAAAAGGGCCGCAAATGCATTGCGGCCCTTTTTTTGCAGCATGTCAGAAGCGTCGGTTCTTACAACGCCAAAAACCCAACAATCACCAGCGCGATCAGCCCGTACTTGGTGGCCTTGTACGCCGTGCGGTTCCACTTCTTGAAGGCCTTGCGCTTCTGGTCCAGCACCCAATGCGCGTGGGTCAGCTTGTTGATCGCGCCCGTCTGGTCGCCGCCGTCGTTGGGCGAGCTGGCCGCGGACATGACCTTGCGGCCGAACCAGCCGTTGAAGGCTTCGGCCCAACGCCACTTGAGCGGACGCTCGACGTCGCAGAACAGGATGATCCGGTTCTCGCCCGTCTTGTTGTAGGCTTCGTGGACGTATGTTTCGTCGAACACCACGCTTTCGCCATCGCGCCAGCTGTAGTGCTCGCCGTCCACGATGATGTGGCAGCCGTCGTCGTTCGGCGTCGCCAGACCCAGGTGATAGCGCAGCGATCCTGCAAACGGGTCGCGGTGCGGGTTGAGCTGGCCGCCCGGCGGCAGCTCGGCGAACATGGCGGCCTTGACCTTGGGCAGGCCCTTCAGGATGGCGACCGTTTTGGGGCAGAGTTCCTCGGCCGACGGGTGGCGGGCGTCGTACCACTTCAGGTAGAACCGCTTCCACCCATATTTGAAGAACGAGTTGAAGCCAATGTCGTTATGGGTGTCGGCCGCCTTGATCCGGCGAAGCTCGGCCATCTGCATGGCTTCTTCGCGGATCGTCTCCCAGTTGTCGTCAAGCACCTTCAGCTCGGCGATTTCGCTGGTCGTCAGGTAAGGCGTGGTCGGCACACGGGACGTCAGCACCATGAAGGCGTTGATCGGCGCCAGCAGCACCGAATGGTCCAGCATTTGCCGTCCCAGCGGCAGTTTGACGCGGCCTCGGAAGTGCGCGAACAGGATGGCGGCAAGCCAGATCCCAGGTATGAGCCATTTCATAGGTATATCTCGTCGTGCGACGGGGTAGTGCGGGTTGGGTCGTATTGTCCCACAAGCCTCCGTGGGGGATCCCGTCAGGATGGGATGCATCCGGGCGGATTCTGATGCAAGGATTGTCCTGAGGCGGTCGGCCGCTGGGTACAATTCCGCTATGTCCGAAGCCGTAACGACCCCGACCCCATTTGTTCACCTGCGCGTCCACTCCGAGTTCTCGGTCGTGGACGGTACGGTGCGTATCCCCGACCTCATCAAGCGCGTGGCCAAGCTGGGCCAGCCCGCCGTCGCCCTGACCGATCTGTCGAACCTGTTCGGACTGATCAAATTCTACAAGGGCGCGCGCGGCGCGGGGGTCAAGCCCATCGCGGGCTGCGACGTCTGGATCGCCAACGACGAAGACCCGGCCAAGCCCTTCCGCCTGCTGTTGCTGGTGCGCAACCATCAGGGCTACCTGAATCTGTGCGAACTGCTGTCCAAGGCGTTCCTGACAAATCAGGGCAAGGGCCGGGCGGAAATCCGCCGCGAATGGCTGCAAGGGCAGGCTGGCCTTATCGCCCTGTCCGGCGGGCGGCTTGGCGACGTCGGTCAGGCGCTCGAAGCCGGCAACGCCGTGTCGGCGCTGGCCCTGGCGCGCCAGTGGGCGCTGATGTTCCCGGGCAGCTACTACCTCGAATTGCAGCGCGCCGGCATGGACGGCGACGAAGGCTACTGCCAGGCCGCCATGCGGCTGGCCTCCGAGGCCGGCCTGCCGGTGGTTGCCACGCATCCCGTGCAGTTCCTCGACGAATTCGAATTCCAGGCCCACGAGGCGCGCGTCTGCATCGCCGAAGGCGAAATCCTGGCCAACCCGCGCCGCGTGCGCCGCTTCTCCAAAGAGCAGTACCTGCTCAGCTCCGAGGAAATGGCGCGCCGGTTCGCCGATGTCCCGTCGGCGCTGGCCAACACGGTCGAAATCGCCAAGCGCTGCAACCTGAGCCTGGTGCTCGGCAAGCCGCGCCTGCCCAATTTCCCCACGCCAGAGGGCGTGACGCTCGACGATTACCTTGTCCAGCTCTCGGAAGAGGGCCTGGAAAAGCGCATGGAGTTCCTGTTCCCGGACGCCGCCGAGCGCGAGTCCAAGCGCGAGCAGTATTACGAGCGGCTGCGCTGGGAGTGCAAGACCATCATCCAGATGGGCTTTCCCGGTTACTTCCTGATCGTGCAGGACTTCATCAACTGGGGCAAAAACAACGGCGTGCCGGTCGGCCCGGGCCGGGGCTCGGGCGCCGGTTCGCTGGTGGCCTACGCGCTGGGCATCACCGACCTCGACCCCATCCGCTATGACCTGCTGTTCGAGCGCTTCCTGAATCCCGAGCGGGTCTCCATGCCCGACTTCGATATCGACTTCTGCCAGGACAACCGCGAACGGGTCATCGACTACGTCAAGGAAAAATACGGCCGCGCCGCCGTCAGCCAGATCGCCACCTTCGGCACGCTGGGCGCCAAGGCCGTGGTGCGTGACGCCGGCCGCGTGCTGGACATGCCCTACATGTTCTGCGACGGCCTGTCCAAGCTGATCCCGTTCAACCCGATGGATCCCTGGACGCTCGAGCGCACCCTCAAGGACGAGCCCGCCTTCAAGGACCGCTACGAGCAGGAAGAAGAAGTCCGCGCGCTGGTCGACCTGGCCAAACCGCTCGAAGGCCTGACCCGCAACATCGGCATGCACGCGGGCGGGGTGCTGATCGCGCCCGGCAAGCTCACCGACTTCTGCCCGCTGTACTGCCAGCCGGGCCAGGAAAACAGCGCGGTCTCGCAGTTCGACAAGGACGACGTCGAGGCGGCCGGTCTGGTGAAGTTCGACTTCCTGGGCCTGCGCAACCTGACCATTCTGGATTGGGCCGTGCGCTACGTGCGCCAGTTCAACGCCGAAAAGCGCGACTTCGACGTCATGGCGCTGGCCCTGGACGATCCGGCGGCCTACAAGATTCTGTGCGACGCGAACACCACCGCGGTGTTCCAGCTTGAATCGCGCGGCATGAAAGAGCTGCTCAAGAAGCTGCGGCCCAACACGTTCGAAGACATCATCGCCATGCTGGCCCTGTATCGTCCGGGGCCGCTGGAATCGGGCATGGTGGACGACTTCGTGAACCGCAAGCACGGGCGCGCGGCCGTCGATTATTTCCACTCGGACCTGGAAGCCACCCTCAAGAGCACCTACGGGGTCATCGTCTACCAGGAACAGGTGATGCTGATCTCCCAGATCATCGGGGGCTATTCGCTGGGCGGCGCCGACCTGCTGCGCCGGGCCATGGGCAAGAAAAAGCCCGAGGAAATGGCCAAGCACCGCGAACTGTTCGAACAGGGCGCCAAGGAAAAGGGCCACGATCCGGACCTGGCGGTCAAGCTCTTCGACCTGATGGAGAAGTTCGCGGGCTACGGCTTCAACAAGTCGCACTCGGCCGCATACGCGCTGATCTCGTACCAGACCGCCTGGCTGAAGGCCTACCACCCGACCGAGTTCCTGGCCGCCACCATGTCCTCGGACATGGACGACACCGACAAGGTCCAGATCTTCTGCCGCGATGCCCAGGACAACGGCGTGGAGGTGCTGCCGCCCGACGTCAATCATTCGGGATACCGGTTCGAACCCGTCGCTGACAAGCACACCGAAAAAGGCAAGCCGCCGCGCACCATGCGTTACGGCCTGGGCGCCGTCAAGGGCACTGGCCAGGGCGCCGTCGAGGACATCCTGCGTGCGAGGAAGGAAGGCGGCCCGTTCCTGAACCTGTTCGACTTCTGCCGCCGCGTCAGCAAGCAGGCCGTCAACCGCCGCACCATCGAGGCCCTGATCAAGGCCGGCGCGTTCGACACCATCGAACCGAACCGGGCCGCGATGCTGGCCTCCGTGCCCACCGCCATGGAAGCGGCCGAGCAGGCCGCGCGCAGCGCCAACCAGGCCTCGCTCTTTGGCGACGACAGCGGCGACGTGGTCGCCGGCGAACTGGCCAAGGTCGCGCCCTGGGATCTGCACAAGAAGCTGACCGAAGAGAAATCCGCGCTGGGCTACTACTACAGCGGCCACCTGTTCGATGCGTGGCGCGACGAAGTGCGCCGCATCGTGCCGATGCAGTTGGCCCGCGTGGAGCCGCAGCGCGACCTGCAATGGATGTGCGGCGTGCTGGCCAGCGTGCGCGTCATGATGACCCGCCGCGGCAAGATGGTCTTTGCCGTGCTGGACGACGGCACGGCCCAGGTGGAAATCTCGGTCTTCAACGAACTCTTTGAAAAGCACCGCAACCGGCTGCGCGAAGACCAGCTGGTCATCGTGCAGGGCAAGGTCAGCAACGACGACTATTCGGGCGGCATGCGCATCGTCGCCGAGCAGCTCTATGACCTGCAGCTTGCGCGCGAGGCCCGCGCCAAGTCGCTGCGCGTCAAGCTCAACGGCAGCGCCGACGCGGCGCGCCTGCGCCAGATGCTCAACCCCTTCCGCGCCGAGCCCGAGAACGGCATCCCGGGCGTGCCGGTCGACATCGTCTACACCAAGAACAATTTCCTGTGCACGGTCCGGCTTGGCGAAGAATGGCGCGTGCGCATGGCTGACACGCTGCTGGCCAACCTGAACGCGTGGACCAAGCCAGACGGCGTGGAGGTCACTTACTAATGATGCCCGGCCTGCGTATCGTGCATTCGGAAGCCGCCACCAGCTTCGGCGGACAGGAAGGACGTATCTTCAAGGAAATGCACGCCATGCGAGCGCGTGGCCATCACCTCGAAGCGATATGCCAGCCGCGCGCGCAATTGACCGAACGTCTGCGGGATGCGGGCTTCACGGTGCATGCCGTCGACATGGCCGGTCCGGTCAACTACCTGAAGGGCGTGGCCGCCGTCCGCCAGATTTTGAAGGCAGGGCGGTTTGACGTGCTCAATACCCACAGCCGGCGCGACACGGTCATTGCGGCCCTGGCCGGCCGCATGGTCGGCACGCCCCTGATCGTGCGCACGCGCCACCTGTCCAACGTGGTCGGCTCGATGTGGTCTTACACCATCCTGCCGCACCGCGTCACCGCCGTCAGCGACCACGTGCGCAAGTACCTGATCAGCCGTGGCGTCCCGGCCGAGAAGATCGCCACCGTATATTCACCCATCGTGCTGCCCGCGCCGGTCGAACACTCCACCTTGCGCGGAGAGCTCGGCCTGGCCGACGATGACATCGTCGTGGGCTGTGTGGCCGTCATGCGCGCCACCAAGGGCCATAAGGACCTGATCGACGCCATCGCGCCACTGATGGCCGTGCGTCCGAAGCTGCACATGGTGTTTGTCGGCGCCGGCTCGCCGGTCTTCGAGCAGACGCAGGCGTACATTGCGCAGCGCGGCCTGCAGGACCGGATCCACCTGATGGGCACGCGGCGCGACGTCCCCAATCTGCTGGCGGGATTCGACCTCTTTGCCCTGGCCACCCAGCAAGAGGCATCCGGTACGGTCTATGTCGAAGCGCAGGCCAGCGGTCTGCCGGTCGTGGGCACCAACGTGGGCGGCGTGTCCGAGATGTTCCGCGACGGCGTGACGGGTTTTCTGGTTCCGCCCAAGGACCCGCTAGCGCTCACCGCGGCCCTGGAGCGTCTGATCGACGACCCGGCCCTACGCCGCACCATGGGCGAGGCCGGCCGCAAGATGGTCTGGGAAGAGGGCGTCTTTTCCCCCGCGCGCCTGGCGGAAACCACCGAAGCGATCTACAACCGCTGGCTGGCGGAGCGCCGCAAATGAACGCGCCCAACGTTCCGGTGCTGATGTATCACCACGTCACGCCGGCCGGCGGCATGATCGCCGCCACGCCCGACGTCTTCGAAGCGCAGATCTCACGCCTGGCCCGCGCCGGCTACCAGTCGCTCACCGCCGCGCAGTTCGCGGCCTATCTGGCGGGCGGCGGGGCGCCCGAACGCTCCGTGCTCATCACGTTCGACGATGGCTACCTGAACAACTGGGTGCACGCGCATCCCGTCCTGGCCCGTCACGGCATGCGCGCGGTGCTGTTCACCATCACAGGCTGGATCGGCGACGGCCCCGTGCGGCCGCACGCGGGACAGGGCGGTGCGTTGCCTCCCACGCCCGACCACCACGCCTGCAAGGAACTCGTGGCGTCTGGCCGTGCCGACGAAGCGATGCTGCGCTGGAGCGAAATCGAGGCCATGCAGGCCGCCGGCACCTTCGAATTCCATTCGCACACGAATACGCACACGCGCTGGGACAAGGTCTGCGGCGCCGACGTCAACGCCAAGCGCGAGCGCATCGCCCAGGACCTGCACGACTCGCGCGACACCCTCATCCGCCGGCTTGGCGGCGTGAGCGATCACCTCTGCTGGCCGCAAGGCTATTTCGACGCCGACTACGTGGCCGCCGCGCGGCAGGCCGGTTTCCGGCACTTGTACACTACCGACCCTTTCGGCCAGAACCTGCCCGGCGCGGACCCCGGTCACATCTTTCGTTTCGCGGTGCGCAATCGGGGCGGGTCCTGGCTGAACCGCCGGATCTGGCTGTCGCGCGACCCGTTCTGGGGCCCGCGCTATCACGCCTGGAAGGCCTGGAAAAAGCGTCTTAGGAATCGCGGATGAAGTTATCAGTCATCATCATCACCAAAAACGAAGCGGCCAACATCGCCGCCTGCCTGAAGTCCGTCTCGTTCGCCGACGAGTTCATCGTCGTCGATTCGGGCAGCACCGACGGCACCGTGGAGCTGGCGCAGGCGCTGGGCGCCCGGGTCGAAGTCACCCCCGACTGGCCCGGTTTCGGTCCGCAGAAGAATCGCGCGCTGGATCTGGCGACGGGCGACTGGGTCCTGTCGATCGACGCGGACGAGCGCGTCACTCCCGAGCTGGCGCAGGAAATCCAGGACGTGCTGCGCGCGCCCCAGGCCGACGCCTACGAGATCGCGCGCCTGTCCAATTTCTGCGGCCGCGACATCCGCCACAGCGGCTGGTGGCCCGACTACGTGCTGCGCCTCTTCAAGCGCGGCACGGCGCGCTTTACCGACGCCGCCGTCCACGAACGCGTGGTCCCCGCCAACGGCCGGCCCCTGCAGATGCGCGGCTACTTCAATCACTATCCGTACGACAACCTGGACGCGCTGATCAACAAGGTCAACCGTTACTCGTCCGACGCGGCCGCCATGATGTATGCCAAGGGCAAGCGCACGTCGGTCTTCGGGGCGCTGGGCCACGGTTTCTGGACCTTCGTGCGCATCTACCTTATCCGGCGCGGCTTCCTGGACGGCCGCCACGGTCTCGTGCTGGCCGTGACCGCGGCGGCGGGCAGCTTCTTCCGCTACTCGAAGCTGATGTTCCTGGCAGAAAACAAAAAGTGAAGATCCTCTACACGAACTTCCACGCGGGCAACGGCGGGGGCCACGTCACCTACATCATCAACCTGGCCAAGGCGCTGGCCCGCGATCACGAGATCACCGTGGCGGTGCCGGCCACCAGCCGGCTGTACCGCTACGCCAAGGCCATTCCGGGCGTCACGGTGGTGGACATGCGCTACACGACCCGCCCGTCGTCCTGGTTCAAGGACCGCGCCCGGCTGCAGCGCCTGATCGCCGACGGCCAGTTCGACATCATCCACGCCAACGGCTCGGCCGATCACAAGCAGGTCATGCTGGCCACGCTGGGCATGCGGCGCCGGCCGCGCATCGTGTTCACCAAGCACAACGATCACCCGCTGACCAGCTTCGGGCACAAGCTGCGGGTGGCGCTGGCCACCGATCACGGCATCGCCGTCAGCGACTACATCCGCGGCATGATGGAGCAGTCGCCTTACCGCAAGCGTCCCATCACCACCATCCGGCACGGCATCGACACCAATTTCTTTGCCCCGCCGCCGCCTGAAAGCCTGGACAAGCTGCGCGAACTCTTCTTTGGCCCGGACTGGCAAGGCAAGCTGCTGCTGGGCAGCGCCGGGGGCACCGATTACGACAAGGGCTGGCTCGACCTGGTAGCCGCGGCGGCCGCGCTGCCGCCCGCCGACAAGGCACGCATCTTGCTGATGGTGGCAGGCGATCCGCCCTCGGAGGCCAAGCTGGCGCGTGTGCGCGAGCTCGGCATGATCGATCAGGTGAAGTTTCCCGGGCTGCTCGATGACGTGCGCGCCGCGCTGGCGTCCTGCCATGCGGGCTTTGTCCTGTCGTACCGCGAGGCGCTGTCGTTTGCCTGCCGCGAGATCATGGGGCTCGGGCTGCCGGCGCTGGTCAGCGATGCGGGCGGCCTGCCGGAAAACGTAACTGACGGCGTGGATGGCTGGATCGTGCCCACGCGCGACATTCCCGCCATGACCGCCAAGCTGCGTTTCATGCTGGACAATCCGGACGCGGTTCGCGAGATGGGCAGCAAGGCGCGTGAGACGAGTTTGCGCGACTTCAACCTGCAACGTTTCGCCAGCGCCACGGTGGATGTGTATCAGCGTACGCTTGGCGGACGCTGAGCCATATAATGTCGATCTATGTCTATTCCAATCCTTATGTATCACCAGATTGGCGAGCCCAACCCCAAGGGCACGCCGTTTCGCGGACTGACGGTACATCCCGATAGCTTTGCGCGTCAGATGCGCTGGATGCGCCGGCTCGGTTATCGCGGTCTGTCCATGCGCGACGTCATGCCCTACGTCCGCGGCGAACGCCCGGGCAAGGTCTTCGGCATCACGTTCGACGACGGCTACCGCAACGTGCATCACAACGCGATGCCGGTACTGAGTGAATTGGGATTCACCGCCACCAATTATTTCGTGGCCCGGCAGTTCGACGGCGGCAACGTTTGGGACCTGCAGAAAGGCATCCCGTTTTCGCCGCTGATGAGCGTGCAGGAAATGCGGGAATGGGCGCAGGCTGGCAACGAAGTCGGTTCGCATACGCTTGACCACGTCCATCTCCCCGAACTCGCGCCCGACGAAGCGCGGCGCCAGATCATCGAGTCCAAGGCCGAACTTGAGCAGGCGCTCGGCGCGCCTGTCACCGCGTTCTGTTATCCCTACGGCGACCACGGCCCGGAACACCAGGCCATGGCGCGCGAGGCCGGCTACGACAACGCCACGCTCACCAAGCGCGGACTGGCGGCGGCGTCCGACGATCCCTTCGGCCTTCCGCGGGTGACGGTCGCGCGTTCCACCAACATCATCCGCTTTCTCCAGAAGTGCCTCACCCGGTATGAAGACAGCCGCCGCCGCTCGTAATCGGCGGCTTCGCATCGCGCTGTTGGTTGACCGCTTCGGCAATCGTTTTGGGGGCGCCGAGGCTTATGGCGTCGAGTTGATGCGCGTGCTCGGCAAGCGGCACGACGTTGCCGTGGTCGCGCGCGATTTCGACAGCGATCTGCCGTTCGACTACTTGCCCGTGCGGTTTCCCGGCTGGCTGCCCAGCTGGACGCGGGTGTTGTATTTCGCCTGGCGCGCCGACCGCCTCACCCGCGGCCGCTTCGATATCGTCCATTCGCACATGAACGGCTGGGCGGGCGAGATCCAGGTGATGCACGTGACGCCGGTCCGCTACAACCGCGTCACGCGGGTCAAGCCCTTGCAGCGCGTGACCGCGTGGCTCAGCCCGCGCCTTGCCACCTATCTGACGCTGGAAAAGCTGCGCGTGCGCAAGACGCCCCGGCGGCGCGTGGTGGCGGTGTCGGGCCTCATCATGGATCAGCTGCACCTCAGCTACGGCGAACAGCTTCCCGTCGACATCATCGCGCCGGGCGTCAAGCTGCCCGCCCCGGATGGCGACGGCGCGCGCGCGGCCACGCGCACGCGGCTGGGCTGGGGCGCCGACACGATCGGCTGTCTGCTGGTGGCGCGCAATCCGCTGCGCAAGGGGCTGCCCGCCTTGCTGGACGCGCTGGCGCTGCTACCTCCCCGTTACAAGCTGCTGATCGTGGGAGCCGACGAGCCCACCCGCGACCGCGTCCGCGCCGCCGGCGACATCGCCCGCCGCGTCACCTTGGTCGACCCCACTCCGGACGTCGGCCAGTATTTCAACGCGGCCGACATCTACGCCCACCCGACGCTGAACGACAGCTACGGCATGGCGCCGCTGGAAGCCATGTCGCACGGCCTGCCGGTCATCGTCAGTTCCCCTGTCTATTGCGGATTCGCGCAGTATCTGACGGCGGGCACGGATGCGCTCATCCTGCAGGACCCGCGCGATGGCGCCCAGTTGGCGCAGGCGCTGGAAAGCCTGGGTTCGGACCCGGAGCTGCGCGCGGCGCTCGCGTCGCGCGGGCTGGAAATCGCCCGCGACCAAAGCTGGGAGACCGTGGCATCGCGCTACGAGGCGCTCTACGAGCAGGTGCTGCTCGAGCGCAATTGAAAAACGGGGCTCTGCGAGCCCCGTTTTCAGTGATGCGGCGCTGTCGCGCGCTCCAGGTCGGCCAGCCAGTGGACCGCGTACTCACGGTCCGGGCCGCACATCTCGTGTTCAGGCTGAAGCCCGCCGCAGAAGTCCGGGCGGGAAGGGTCGCCAAAGATGGCGCACCGCATGTCCGGCAGCAGTTGAATACAGGGCACGCCAGCGGGCTTGCCCTGCGGCATGCCCGGAATGGGCCGCGTGATCGACGGCGCGATGCAGCACGCGCCGCAGCCCGAACGGCATTCCAGCGCGGCGCCGGCCAGGCTCATACCCATCCGCGCAACCAATAAACGAAGAGTCCCGCGTATTCCTTCACGATCGAGCGGCTGGCGTCGAACGTGCGTTCGTCGGGCAGCCACAAGGACAGCGACCCGTCAGCCGGCGCCACGATCTGCGGCGGCGCGGGGGCGGCAATCACTTCCACGCCCTGTTTGGAAAAGGCCGCCATCGCGCGAGGCATGTGCAACGCGGACGTGACCAGCAGCACCTTGCCGATGCCGCGCGACTTGAGCTGGTCTTCCGTCAGCATGGCGTTTTCGTAGGTGGTGCGGCTAGCGTTTTCCAGAATCAGCGCCGACTCCGGCACGCCTTGCTGGCGGATCGCATGCGCCATCCCGCGGGCTTCGCTGACATCGCCCTCCAGCGCGCCGCCCGACAGCAGCACCTTGGGCGCGCGGCCGGCCAGATAGAGGTCGGCCGCGGCATCCACACGCACCACGGCCGTGTCCTTGTCATAGGGCAAGAACCAGTTGGCGCGGCCGTTCGCCGTGTTGCCGCCCAGCACCACGATCGCGTCGGCCGTGGGCATTTCGGCTGCGGGCTTGTGCGGATACCGGTTCTCCAGCGCGCCGCCGGCCCACAACGAGGTCGCGGGCAACGACCAGGCCAATGCCCAGAGCAGGCCCGCGGCGACGAGGGAAAGGCCGATCTTGCGAAGCCGGAACAGTCCCAGCACCAGGCCAAGGACCACCAGGGTGATGCACAAGTTAAAGGGAATGATCAAATTCGTGAGATAGCTGGAAAAGGTCATTTCTAGACTGTCCTGATTACTACGTACCATCCAGCAGGCGTTCGGCCTGCCGTGCGACTTCCTCCTGCGACGGCCAGGCCTGGTCGGTGCCGACGCACACCGCGCGCGGGGACCAGGGGCCGGTGCGCTGCGGCTGCGTCACGCCGAACAGCGTGAGCTGCCGGGCCGACGCCGCCGCTGCCACGTGCGATACGCCGGAATCGTTACAAATAACCAGCGTGGCCCGGGCGGTCAGCGCCGCGAAGGCGCCCAGTCCCAGCGGCGGCAGCAACTGCGCCGTCGGCGCATTGCGCCGGGCTTCGTCGGTTTCGGCCGGAGGGGGGCACATTACCACGGTATGGCCGAGGGCCTGCAGGGCGCGCGTCAGTGTATCGAATCCCGGCCAGACCTTGATCCGGCCCTTGTGCAGGCCGGTGGCGGTGGGCGCGATCAGAACGAAGGGCCGGCCTTCCAGCCCCGCCTGAGCCAGCGCCTCGCCGGCCGCGCGCTCATGCGCCGTCGTCAGCGGCAGGTCCAGCGTCGGCCCCGGCTGGACGGGACCGCTGGGCAGATTCCAGCGGGTCAGGGCTTCGCGGGTGAGGTGATGCCAGGACTCGACGGCGTGCATCGGCTGGGCGGGCTTGGCGAACGGCCAGCGAAGCAGGAAGCTGCGGCCGTCGTCGCGGTAGCCCGCCGACGGCACGCCCGCCAAGCGGAACACCAGCGCGCTGGACAGAGAATCGGGCAACAAGAGGCCGCGGGCGCGGCGGCCCTGCGAGCCCAATCCCCGCCGGTGCGCGCTCACCGCCGCCCGGTCCGGGCCCACCTTGCCCCGCATGGGGATGAAATCCAGCTTCTCCACGCCATCGAGCAGATCGCGGGCCCAGGGACGGGCGCAAAGAACCAGGGGGAGACCGCTTGCGGCCAGGGCGCGCAGGCTGGGCAGGCTCATGCAGACATCGCCCACCCAATTGGGCAGACGGACATACAGGCAGCTGATATCGGACATGGAAGGGCGCACGGGCGCGGATAGGGCTAAGGGGCAGGGACGGCGCGCTGGCGCGCAGCCGGTACAATCCTGGGCACAATTGTATTAAAGCGAGTGATTCCTTTGAATTCTGCCGCACGGAATGCGCCAGCGGGCTCCCAGCCCGTCAAATCCGAACTCTGGTCCCGGATCTACAGCCGCGTGGGTTCCTATTGGAAGGGCTTGCTGGCGGCCGTCCTGCTCATGGCCGGCGCCGCCGCCACGCAGCCGGTGCTGGCAGTCATCATGAAGCCCCTGCTCGACGGCGGCTTCTCCGGCGCCAAACCGTACTACGTCTGGGCGCTGCCGCTGGCGGTCGTCGGTTTGATCCTGGTGCGCGGCATCTGCAACTTCTTCAGCGACTACCTGCTGGCCTGGGTGGCCAACAACGTGCTGCTGGGCATGCGGCGCGACATGTTCGAACGCCTTCTGGGCCTGCCCGACGCGGACTTCAAGCGCGGCGACACCGGCCGCCTCCTGAACCGCTTCACCATCGACGCCGGCAACGTTACCGGTTACGCCACCGACGTCATCACGGTGCTGGTGCGCGAAACCCTGGTGGTCATCGCCCTGATCTGCGTTCTGCTTTACATGTCGTGGGTGCTGACCCTGATCATCCTGGTGATGCTGCCGGTCTCGGTCATGATCTCGCGCTTCTTCATCAAGCGCCTGCGCCGCATCAACCGCGAAACCGTCAACATGAACGCCGAACTGACCCGCGTGGTCGGCGAGGGCATCGACGGCCAGCGCGTCATCAAGCTGTTCGACGGCTACGAAGTCGAACGCGGCCGCTTCGATTTCGTCAGCCGCCGCCTGCGCCGCTTTGCCATGCGCACGGCTACCGCCGATGCGGCGCTGACGCCGCTGACCCAGGTCTGCATCTCGATCTCCGTGGGCGCGGTCATCGCCGTGGCGCTCAGCCAGGCCAATAGCGGCTCGCTCACCGTGGGCAGCTTCGCCTCGTTCATGGCCGCGCTGGCCCAGATCTTCGACCCCATCAAGCGCCTCACCAACGTGGCCGCCCGCATGCAGAAAATGCTGGTGTCGGCCGAAAGTGTGTTCACGCTGATCGACCAGGTGCCGGAAAACGACACCGGCACCAAGGAACTGCCCGAGCCCGTGCGCGGCAAGGTCGAATTCCGCAACGTGTCGCACCGCTTCCCCGACGCCGACCGCGACACGGTCAACGACATTTCCTTTGTAGTCGAACCCGGCCAGACCGTCGCCCTGGTGGGCCGCTCGGGCAGCGGCAAGACCACGCTGGTCAACATGCTGCCCCGCTTCGTGCTGACCGACAGCGGCCAGATCTTCGTAGACGACGAGCCCATCAACGACCTGACGCTGCGTAGCCTGCGCTCGCACCTGTCGCTGGTCAGCCAGGACGTGGTGCTGTTCGACGACACCATCGCGGCCAACGTCGGCTATGGCGCCCTGGGCAAGTCCAGCGAGCAAAAAGTGCGTGACGCGCTCGCTGCGGCCAACCTGCTTGAATTCGTTGAAGGCCTGCCGCAAGGCATCAACACCCCGGTGGGTGAAAACGCCGCGCGCCTGTCCGGCGGCCAGCGCCAGCGCCTCGCCATCGCGCGGGCACTCATCAAGAACGCGCCCATCCTGATCCTAGACGAAGCCACCTCCGCGCTCGACAACGAGTCCGAACGCCAGGTGCAGGCCTCTCTGGAACGCCTGATGAAGGGCCGCACCACGCTGGTCATCGCCCACCGCCTGTCCACCGTGCAGAACGCCGACCGCATCATCGTGCTGGACGCCGGGCGAATCGTCGAACAGGGGCCGCATGCGGAACTCCTGGCCGCCGACGGACTGTACGCTTCGCTGTACAAAATGCAGTTCCGGGAAGACTGAGCCGCCGCGCGCCGTTCCCCAGACGCCGCCCTTCGGGGCGGTTTTTCATTGCCGAAGTTCCTGTTTGCCAAACCCGTGGTTTGCCGGAAAATGGCCCCAGCCCGCGCGTAGCGGGCTGGGCGGCGTCGCAGGCGCTTCGGCCCGCCATGCAACCAGGAGCGCTCCATGGCCCTGCCTTCCGAAGGCAATCAAGTCCTCAACGTCGTCGTCTTGCTCGGCGCAGCGGTAATTGCCGTCCCACTGTTCAAGCGTCTCGGGCTGGGCTCGGTCCTGGGCTATCTGGCTGCCGGCCTGGCGATCGGTCCCTACGGCATCGGTTTTTTCTCCGATCCCAAATCCATCCTGCACGTGGCCGAACTCGGCGTGGTGATGTTCCTTTTCATCATTGGCCTGGAGATGCAGCCCTCGCGTCTCTGGAAACTGCGCGGCGAGATCTTCGGGCTGGGCGTCGCGCAGGTGCTCGTCTGCGGCGCACTGCTCACGGGCGTGGGGTTGCTGGCGGGCCTGTCGGGCGCCGCGGCGTTCATGGCGGCGATGGGCTTCGTGCTCTCTTCCACGGCCATCGTGATGCAGATCCTGGCCGAGCGCGACGAGACCACCAGCGCGCAGGGCCAGCGCATCGTCTCCATCCTGCTGCTTGAAGATCTGGCGATCGTTCCGCTGTTGGCGCTGGCCGCCTTGCTGGCCCCGGCGGGCAGCGGCAGCGATGGCGATCCCTGGCTGCAGGCGGCCATCGCGCTCGGCTGCATTCTGGCGCTGCTGGCCGCGGGCCGGTGGCTGCTCAATCCGCTGTTCCGTCTGCTGGCCGCGGCGCACGCCCGCGAAGTCATGACCGCGGCCGCCTTGCTCGTCGTGCTGGGCGCGGCGCTGCTGATGGAACTGGGCGGCCTCTCCATGGCCATGGGCGCGTTCCTGGCCGGCGTCCTGCTGTCCGAGTCCACCTTCCGGCATCAGCTCGAGGCAGAAATCGAACCCTTTCGCGGCATTCTCCTCGGCCTCTTCTTTCTGGGCGTGGGCATGTCGCTGGACCTGTTGGCCGTGGCGCGCGAATGGCCGCTCATCCTGGCGGGCGTCGTCGTCTTCATGGCCGTCAAATCCGTGGGCGTGTATGTCGTGGCGCGCCTGCTGCGCGCGACGCACACCGAGGCGATCACCCGCTGCGCGTTGCTGGCGCAAGGCGGCGAGTTCGCCTTCGTGCTCTACAGCGCGGCCGCTGAAAAAGGCATCTTCGATGCGCACACCGGCGCGGTGCTGACCGCGGTCGTCATCATTTCCATGGCGCTCACGCCGTTGTGCGTCCTGGCGTTGCGCTGGCTGTTGCCCAAGCCCGTGCCCTCCATGGACGGCGTGGACGTGGCCCGCGATTTGGACGGCTGCGCGCTGATCGTCGGTTTTGGCCGTTTCGGCCAGATCGTGACGCAGGCGATGCTGGCCCGAGGGGTCAAGGTATCCATCCTGGACACGGATACCGACGCGATTCGCGCCGCCGCGAAATGGGGCGTGAAGGTGTATTACGGGGACGGTACGCGCGCGGACATGCTGCGTTCCGCCGGCGCCGAGAACGCCTGCGCCATCCTCGTCTGCATCAACGACCCCCGCGCCGCCACCCATATGGTGCAGCTCATCAAATCGGAATTTCCGCTGGTGAAGTTGGTGGTGCGGGCGTACGACCGTATCCATTCGCTGGCCCTTGCCCGCGAAGGCGTGGATTTCCAGGTCCGCGAAACGCTGGAGTCGGCGCTGGTGTTCGGCGAAGCGGCGCTTCGCGCCATCGGCGTGCCACCGGAAGAGGCCGAGGAGGTCATCCAGGACGTCCGGCAACGCGATAACGAACGTTTCGACCTCGAAGTAGCGGGCGGGCTGTTCGCGGGCCGCTCATTGCTCTACGGAAATATGACTGGCCAACCGGATGGCATAAACGACCGGCCTGACCGCGAAACCAGCGACACCGCCACCAGTCCATCCGCCTAATGACCCTTTTTCGGCGCGCATTTCGGGTTCTTTGCATTACTTTACGTATCATTTCACGCGCAAAATCAAACAGCTAGAGTAGATTGATCCTCAATGACGCTTCACTCAGGAAGCGCTTTTGCCAGGGGGCTGCCATGCTGCAAACGGACCGTAATTCGACCTCGTCGCACGCCATCGGAATCGAGCTTGCCCGGCGTCAGGCCATGACGCTTCGCTGCGGATTCTCCGGCGTGCTCACCCGCCAGTTGATGGCGCACGCCGGCGCGGTAGGGCCCGCATGGGCCATCAACGCCCACCGCGAAACCGACAAGGCGCGTGGCGCCAAGGCCTTCCCCTTCCGCATCGCCGCCGCCGTCTCCTGAAACCCCGGCCCGGGCGCGCGGCGCCCGGCGCCAGGTTGGCGCCGCGTCGCCGGCCAACCCATCCCGCCATCAATACCCGCCACCCGCGCTGATTGCCGCCTACGGCTTCGTGCCACGGGAGGCGATGCCTTGCGCCCGGCATCGGACACCGGCATCATCATGCAGAACTTGCAGATGAACCACGCCATCCCGACCGCCATCGCGAAGGAGCGCCGTATTGAATTCCCGCGGGATCGTGCACCGTACCCTGTACGCGTTGGCCGGCATCGTCGCCATCGGTATCTGTGCGGCGGCCATCTCCCTGTTATGGATGGATCGCCGCGTCACGTGGGAAGCCGCTTACGTATCGGCCCGCAATCTGGCCAGCGTGCTCGCCGCGGACATCGGCCGCACGCTGCACGTCTACGACTTGTCGCTGCAAGGCGTGGTCGAGCGCCTGCAAGAGCCCGGCATTGCCGACCTCGACCCGCAATCCCTGCACCGGTTCCTCTTCGACCGCTCGGCCACGGCAGCGTATCTTGGCGCCATCGTCGTGCTCGACGCGCAAGGCAACATCCGCTACGACTCGCTCGCCTTGACGCCGCCGAAGCTCAATTTCGCCGACCGCGATTATTTTCAGGCGCACCGGGACACCGACCGCGTGGGGCTCTTCGTCAGCCGGCCCTACAACAGCCGCCTGCGCGGTGGCGATGAAGGCATCGCGATCAGCCGGCGCATCACCAATGCCGACGGCAGTTTCGGCGGCGTGGTGGCCGGCTCCCTGCGCACGGCGTACTTCCGCGACCGCTTTGCCGAAGTGTCCATCGGTCCGCACGACGCCATCACGGTCTTTCGCAACGATGGCGCCGTTCTCTTGCGCAATCCGTACTCAAGCGCCGACGCCGGCAGCGGCATCGACGTGCCGCTCGATTTTCAGCAATACCTGATTGGACGCGAGGGCGCGTTCGTCGGCGTGCTGTCGCACGACGGCGTCAATCGGCTCTACGCGTTCGACGCCATCGAACGCACGCCCTTGGTGATCGACGTCGCGCTGGCCGTCGACGACCTGCTCGAACCGTGGGTGCGTCGCGCCGCGCTGATCGTGCCCATCACGTTGGCGCTCTTTGTCTCGGTGATGGCGCAGATCGTCCTCTTCAGGCGCGAGATGCGCTGGCGGCACGCGTTCGAAACGCAGTTGGCGCGTCAGGCCCAGACGGACGGGCTGACCGGCATCGCCAACCGGCGCACATTCGACGAAACGCTTGACGTGGAATGGGCGGCCGCGCGGCGCGATCGCACGCCGCTGTCGCTGCTGTTCCTGGATGCGGACCACTTCAAGCGCTACAACGATCGGTATGGCCACCAGGAAGGCGACGTGCTGCTCAGGACGCTGGCCCGCACATTCCAGAACAAGGCGCGCCGCCCGCGCGATCTGGCGGCCCGTTATGGGGGCGAGGAGTTCGTGGTGCTGTTGCCCGGGACCGGCCTCGAACAAGCCTTGGATATCGCCGAAGGCATCCGGCGCGCCGTCGCGGAGCTGGGGGTTGCACATGAAGACAACGAAGACGGCATCGTCACGGTCAGCATCGGCGTGGCCACTGCCGTTCCACAGGACAACGACGCCGCGGCTGCGCTGGTGGAGGCCGCCGACGCCGCGGTGTATCAGGCAAAGAAATCGGGCCGCAATCGTGTGGCGGCCGCGCCTGACGTGAAAGCTCTTCACGCATGAAAAAGCCCCGCCGCACCTTCAGGTGGCGGCGGGGCGATGTGGACTGCTGCGAGCCGACGCGGCGCTTAGCGGCCCATCACCACGGCTTGCAGACGCGTCTGTGCCTGCTGCACATTCTTGGCCTGCGCGTTCATCTCTTGCAGCAGCTTGTTCAGCTCGGCCTGCACGGAGTTGTCCGTCACCGTCACGCTGTTGCCTGAGATCTCGATCTTCGACTTGTTCGCTTCCACGTAGTCGGCAACCTTCAGGGCGACGTCGTAGGTGGCGTTGATCTGCGGCAGCACGTCGGCAAACGTGTCGGCCGGCAGGGTAATGGTCTTCTCGTATGCCTTGTCGTACACGACCTTCAGGTCTTCAGGCTGCTTGAGCTGGGCGCGAGCAGCGTCGGCCTTGGCGCGGTGATCCTTCAACGCCGCATTCATGTCGTTCAAACCAGCACGCACGGTCTTCAGGTCCTCGCGGCGCGTCACGATATCGTTCACCGAGCGCACCTGGCCCTTCTGCAGGATCCCCGACAGCGGCTTGACCGACGCGTCCATGCCGGAATTGAAGTCGGTGATCACCGCGTATTGGGCCGCGTAATCGCCAAACGACTTCTTTTCTTCTTCGGTCAGTTTTGGCACGCGCACGCCCGGCTTGTCCACGATGCGCGTCTGCAGGAACTGCGTGAACGCGGCGCGCTGTTCGGGCTCCTTGTCGCCGCAGGCAGCCAGCATGAGCGGCAGGGCCGCGACCAGCACCAGGAACGGACGGAATAGGGACTTCATTGCAATGACCTCCGAATGACTAGGGGAAAAACGCCGAGACGGTTACCGACCCGGCAAAGCGCCCGCAGCTTAGCGATAACCCTTAGTCGCCGCCATCGGTTTCAGAATTCATTGCAAACGAATCGTTAAGTCACAAAATCCACACATATCGAGTTGAAGCGCGTAGGCGAATCAGGTAAGCGTTGTCGTCATCGCGCACGCATTCAATGCAATGCGCGGCGGAGAATGGCTTGCAGTGCGGTTCATCGCCCGACTCGCTGGCCAGGATGCCGTTGCCAAATGCCTGACATTTCTGCCGCGTGAACCCGTGGATCTCGTGATGCATAAAAGAAAAAAGCCGCGCTAAGGTGCGCGGCTCTTCCTTCAGTCCGATGACTAGGCATTCTTCTGATGCTGTCAAACCAGGATGATGTCGTATTTCTCCTGCGAGTACGTCGCCTCCACTTCCAGCGACACCCGCTTGCCCACGAAGTCGCCGAGCATCGCCAGGTGCTGGCTTTCCTCTTCCAGGAAAAGGTCCACCACTTCCTGCGACGCCAGAATGCGAAACTCCTTCGGATTGAACTGCCTGGCCTCGCGCAGGATTTCCCGCAGGATTTCATAGCAGACCGTGCGCGGCGTCCGCACATTCCCCCGCGATTGGCACATGGGGCAGGGCTCGCAAAGCTGATGCGCCAGCGAATCGCGCGTGCGCTTGCGCGTCATTTCCACCAGACCCAGTTGCGTGAAGCCATTGACGGTCATGCGGGTCCGGTCGCGTGACAGCGCCTTCTTCAATTCCGCCAGCACCGTGTCGCGATGTTCCTGCTCCTCCATGTCAATGAAGTCCAGGATCACGATGCCGCCCAGGTTCCGCAAACGCAGTTGGCGCGCAATCGCCTGCGCCGCCTCAAGGTTGGTCTTGAAGATCGTGTCGTCGAAATTACGGCCGCCCACAAAGCCGCCGGTGTTGACGTCCACCGTCGTCAACGCCTCCGTCTGGTCGATGATCAGATAGCCGCCCGACTTCAGGTCGACCCGGCGCGACAGCGCGCGCGCAATCTCATCGTCCACATTTGCCGTATCGAACAACGGCCGCTCGCCGCTGTAATGCTGGATGCGGCCCACGACCGACGGCGTGTAAACACGCGCCCATTCCAGCATCGCGGCACTCGTCGTGCGCGAATCCACCAGGATCGTTCCGGTCTCCGGGCCCACCATGTCGCGCAGCACCCGCTGCGCCAGTGTCAGGTCCTGATGCAGGAGCGCGGGGGCGGGCTGCGTACGCGCCGCCGCCTGCACACTCGTCCACAGCTTGCGCAGATACTCCACATCGGCGGACAGCTCCGCGTCGTTGGCGCCCTCTGCCTGCGTGCGCACGATGAACCCGCCTTTTTCATCAGGCGGCATCAAAGCCTGCAGACGTTCCCGCAACTGGATGCGTTCCGACTCGGCGTCGATCTTCTGCGAAATACCGATGTGCGGGTCATGCGGCAGGTAGACCAGCATCCGCCCGGCCATGCTGATCTGCGTCGACAGCCGCGCGCCCTTGGTCCCCAGCGGATCCTTCACCACCTGCACCATGAGGGTCTGTCCCTCAAAAATCAGCTTCTCGATGGGCGTCGGGGTCAGACCTTGGCTGCGCTCACTGCGATTCTCGCGAAGATCCGCAATATGGATGAACGCCGCGCGCTCTAGCCCAATATCAATAAAGGCGCTCTGCATCCCCGGCAGCACCCGAACCACCCGACCCAGATAAATGTTGCCAACGTGGCCCCGCTGAATGCTTCTTTCGACGTGCAGCTCCTGGACGGAACCCTGTTCCACCAGCGCAACGCGGGTCTCGAACGGGGTGACGTTGATCAGGATGTCTTCGCTCATGGCGATCGCAGGGGGCATAACGTGTCTGTCTCCAATGAGGTGCGGCGTACAGGCGAATAGTAAACGTACATACTAGTCCCGCAATCAGGGGCCGCCGCCCTCTATATATATAGGGAGGATCGCCCATAAGCCATCCCACGCTCGGCAGGGCAGGGCCGACGCGCCTGGAAACCGCTGCCCCGAACAACAAATTTGCGACACCGGCGTGACAGCGCAAAATTCTGTGCTATAGTCTCGCTCCTTCGCAGCTCAGACAGTTTTGAGACGCGAAGCCAAGCAAGTGCAACAGGCGAAGCGGGGCAACCCAACCTCACCTGCCGCAACGGCAATCAGAAATGAGCGCCACGCGGTTATTGCAAGGATCGACGCAAATTAGGCAGAAGCCAGTTGCAAGATCTGCAAAAATTGTGCTATAGTTTCGGGCTTGGCAGTTACTGAAAAATTAGGGTTTACCCTGATGTTTCGATAACTGCTAGGACAGGACGAAAGTCCTGGCGAGACCTGAAGAGGTCGCCGCAAGAAAGCGAAGCAAACTGCGAAAGCAAAAAGCGAAGCTGACTTGACAAGCGATAAAAACTTCTTCATAATCTTGTTTCTCTGCTGCAACGACAGCGACGACGCAAAAGCGAAGTTAGCCGGGGTTGAAAGTAGAAACTGGTAGTACAGAATTTAGCAAGACCGCTCTTTAACAATTAAACAACCGATAAGTGTGGGCGCTTGATGCGAGTGCAGCGATTGGGTTTCGGCCTGATCGCAAGCACAAGAAATCAAGTGCTCACTAGAAGTGAAGTACCTTAGACGTCAAGTTTAAGAACATACCTCACTTCCTTTGAGTAGCGACGTATGACCTGGTT